>NZ_JBHYKM010000027.1:43359-57925 GCF_042741435.1 Streptomyces sp. NPDC058955
TCTGGGGGCCCCGCGCGCGGGGGCGCGCGGGGGGGCGGGGGGGGCGCCCCCCCCCCCCCGGCCCCGGGGGCGCGGGGGGGGGGCGGGGGCGGGCGCGGGGGGGGGGGCGGGGGCGCGCGAACCGGGCGATCCGGACATGCGTACGGCCTCCGAGAGCGGGTAGGCGGTCCGATAGGGAGGGAGAACGTGAGCGGGAAGGGGCGCGATCATGAACGTCAGCGACGGAGCTCCCCGCGTGGTCGTGGGCGTCGACGGCTCCGCCCCGTCGTACGCCGCGCTGCGGTGGGCGGTCCGCCACGCGGAGCGGACCGGAGCGGCCCTGGAGATCATCGGGGTGTACGACGTCCCCGGCGCGACCGGCTGGTCCGCGCCGCCCGTGGACGCCGCCTTCGACGAACAGCAGGCGCGGGAGGCGCTGACCGAGGAGCTGCGGTCCGTGCTGCCCACGGGCGTCCGGATGCCGCCGCTGGAGCAGCACGTGGTCCGGGGCAATCCCGCCAAGGTGCTCATCGAGGCGTCGGCCGGCGCCGAGCTGCTCGTGGTCGGCAGCCGGGGCAGGGGCGGCTTCGCCAGCCTGCTCCTCGGCTCGGTCAGCCAGCAGTGCGCCGTGCACGCCTCCTGTCCCGTGGTCATCGTCCGCGAGGACGCCTCCGGCGCCACCGCCTGACCTTTGCCCGAACCGCACCCGCGGAGGTGGACCCCCATGGACGTGACGACGCCCTTCCTCAGACTCCCCGACGGGCACCTCCTGCTCCCCGCCGCCGAGGTGACGGAGCTTCTCCGGCGCCTCGCGGCCCTCTGGATCGAGTCCGCCGAGGCCGAGGACTCGGGTCTCGCGCCGGACACCGTCGCCGCGCTGGCGGGAGCGCTGACCGAGGTCGCCGACAACATCGACGCCGAGTGCATCGCGCTGCTGCCGGTGCACGAGGACCAGGACTGACGGGCTGACCAGGACCGACGGACCGACCAGGACCGACGGAGAGTGGTCGGGGGAGAGAGCGGAGGAGGCGGAGCGGAGATGGCGCGGCCGGTGTGGAAGGGCAGTCTCGCCTTCGGCCTCGTCAGCCTGCCGGTCGGGCTCTACACGGCGACGGACCACCACACCCTCCGCTTCCACCAGCTCCAGCGCGGCACCTCGGACCGGATCCGCAACCGCCGGGTGAACGAACGCACCGGCGAGGAGGTCGACCTCGACGACATCGTCAAGGGGTACGACACCGGGGACGAGTACGTCCTCGTCGAGCCCGGCGAGCTCGACGACATCGCGCCCGGCCGCTCCAGGGTCCTGGAGATCAGCGGCTTCGTCGACCTCGACGAGGTCGATCCGATCTTCTTCGACCGGACGTACTACCTCGGCCCGGCCGACAAGGACCACGGCAAGATCTACCGGCTCCTCGAACAGGCCCTCGCCCGCGCGAACCGGGCCGGCATCGCCACCTTCGTCATGCGGCAGCGCGAGTACCTGGTCGCGGTCAAGTCCGAGAACGGGCTGCTGACCTGCCACACCCTGCACTGGGCCGACGAGATCCGCGATCCGCGCCAGGAGATCGACACCCTGCCAGGCCGGCCGAGGGCCACCGACAAGGAACGGAGGACGGCCGCGCAGCTCATCGAGGCGATGGCGATCGACTGGGACCCCGACTCCTACCACGACACCTTCCGGGAGAAGGTCGCCGCCCTGATCGAGGCCAGGAAGTCCGGCGGGACCGTGGAGAAGGCCGAACCCCCGTCCGAGTCCACGAACGTCGTCGACCTCATGGACGCCCTGCGCGCCAGCGTGAAGAACGCCCGGGGCGGCGGGCGGGGCCGTACCGAGAAGCGCGGCGGCGACCTCGGGGACCTCACGAAGGCCGAGTTGTACGACCGGGCCTCCGACGCCGGCATCCGGGGCCGCTCCTCCATGACCCGCGACGAGCTGATCGAGGCCCTCGCCGCATGAGCCCGCGGCTCAGGACGAGCGATCCGGACCGGCCGGGCTGGCGCCGGGTCCGCCACGGCCGCGGCTTCCGCTACCTCGACGCCGCCGGCGCTCCGCTCGGCGCCGAGGACCGGGCCCGGGCCGTCGCGCTCGTCATCCCCCCGGCCTGGCAGGACGTCTGGGTCTGCCCCTGGCCCAATGGGCACCTCCAGGCCGTCGGCACGGACGCGGCCGGCCGGCGGCAGTACCTGTACCACGAGGAGTTCCGGCGGCGGCAGGAGGAGGCGAAGCACGCGCACGTGCGGCAGGCGGCCCGCGCACTGCCCCGGCTCCGCCGGGCCGTCGCCCGCGACCTCGCCCTGCGCGGACTCTGCCGGGACCGGGTGCTCGCCTGCGCGGCACGCCTCCTCGACCTCGGCTTCTTCCGCATCGGCGGCGAACGCCACCTGCGGGACAACGCCTCGTACGGCCTCACCACCCTGCTGCGCGAGCACGCCACCTGCGCGGGCGGGGAGATCTGCCTCGGCTATCCGGCGAAGTCGGGCCGACGGCAGCACCGCACCCTCGTGGACGAGCCCACCTACCGGGTCGTCCGCGCGCTGCTGGCGCGGCGCAACGGCGGCGAACGGCTGTTCGCGTACTGGGAGCACGGCGCCTGGCACGACCTGCGGGCGGAGGAGCTCAACGCCTACCTGCGGCAGAACGCCGGGCGGTCCCTCACCGCCAAGGACTTCCGCACCTGGCACGCCACCGTCCTCGCCGCCGTCGCGCTCGCCGTCTCCGCTCCGGTGGCGGACGCGTCCCGTACGGCGCGGGCGAAGGCGGTCCGGCGGGCCGTCCACGAGGTCAGCGAGTACCTCGGCAACACGCCCGCGGTCTGCCGGGCCTCCTACATCGACCCGCTCGTCATCGAACGCTTCGAGGAGGGCGTCACCGTCGCCGCCGCCCTGCGCCGCCTGGGCGAGGACGGCGGCTACGGACACCCGGCCACCCGCGGCGCGGTGGAGCGCGCCGTGCTCCGCCTCCTCACGTGAGGAGCCCGCGCGTCACGGAGCCTGAGCAGGCGCGGAGCCCGAGCAGGGGGTCTCACAGCGCGTCCGCCGCCGTCCGCAGGTCGGCGACCAGGCCCGCGTACATCTCCTCGCGGCGCGGGGACCGCAGGACGGCCGAGGGGTGCACGGTGGCGAGGACCCGGGTGCCGTTCCCGTCGCCGGGCAGTGGCCTCGGCACGCCCCGGTCGGTGCCGACGCGGAAGGACGGGCCGAGCAGCGCGCGACCCGCGGTGGCCCCCAGGGTGACCACCAACCCGGGGGAGACCAGACGGAGTTCCGCCAGCAGCCAGGGGCGGCAGGCGAGCGTCTCGCGCAGGCTCGGCGCCTTGTGGATGCGGCGCCTGCCGGTCTCCTCGCGGGTGAACTTGAAGTGCTTGACCGCGTTGGTGACGTACAGGTCGTCCTCGTCGATCCCCGCCTCGGCCAGGGCGCGGAAGAGCAGCCGGCCGGCGGGCCCCACGAAGGGGGCGCCCTCCCGGTCCTCCTGGTCCCCGGGCTGCTCCCCGACCAGCATCAGCCGCGCGCCCGTCCCGCCCCGGCCGAAGACGGTCCGGGTCGCGTCGCGGTGCAGGGGACAGCCCCGGCACCCGGCCGCGGCCTTCCGGTGCGCGGGGAGACCGCCCCGGTCCGGCAGATACGGCGTGGCGTCGTACGCGGACTCCCGTTCCTCGGCACCGCTCATCGCGCACCTCCTCGCGGCGGACCCGCACCCGGGGGGACGGCGGTGCCGCCGACGTGCCCGCGCCTGCCCCCGGGGGCCCGCCTGAAACTCCCCGGACGCGCTCACAGCGGCGGTACCGCCTCCGGCATGGCGGGCCCGGGGGCGGGTAGTCGCGCGCCGAGGCGAGGAGCCCGTGATGAGGATCCTGACGATGGGTGTCGAGGAAGAGTTCGTCCTGGTCGACCGCGTGACACGAGCCCCGGTCAACCGGGCGCCCGAGGTCATCCGGCGGGCGGGCCGCGAACTCGGCGAGCAGGTCCAGGCCGAGTTCTTCAACGCGCAGGTCGAGATCTGCACCCGCGCCACCGCGCACCGCCGCGACCTGGGGGACGAACTCTCCTGGCTGCGCACGGTGGTGGGCGCTGCGGCCCGGGACGTCCGCTGCCTGACGGTGGCCTGTGGCACCCCCGTCCTGCCGCCCGAGGAGCCGCTGACGGTGACGGACTCCGACCGGTACCGGCTGATGGCCAGGCGGTTCGCCCCCCTGGTCACCCGCGCCGACGGGACCGCGCGCGACGACGGGCTCGTCTGCGGCTGCCACGTCCACGTCGGCACGCTCGACCGCGGGCGCGCCCTCGCGCTGGCCCAGCACATGCGGCCGTGGCTGCCCGTGCTCCAGGCGCTCGCCGGGAACTCGCCCTACGCGGGCCGGCGCGACACCGGCTACCAGAGCTGGCGGGCCGTCGAGCACGCGCGGTGGCCGACCGTCGGCCCGACCCCGGTCCTGGACGAGGCCGAGTACCTCGCCCATGTGGCCCGGCTGGTCGGGGACGGCATCCTGCTCGACAGCCGCATGGTGTACTGGCACGCCCGGCCCTCCGAGCACGTGCCGACCCTGGAGATCCGCGTCGCGGACGCCAACGCGGAACTCGACACGGTGGTGTTGCTCGCGATCCTGGTCCGCGGGCTGGCCGCCACCCTGCTCACCCGCGTCGAGGCCGCGGAGTCGCCGCCCCGGGTCCCGCGCACGAGCCTGCTCCGGGCGCACCGGCTGGCCGCCGCGCAGGGCATCACCGGCATCGGCCTGGACCCGGTGGACGGCCGGGAGCGGCCGGCCGCGGCGCTCCTGGACGACCTGATCGCCCTCGCCCGGCCGGGGCTCGACGCGACCGGCGACACCGAGTGGGCGCGCGAGCAGTGGCGGCGGATCCGCGCGGACGGCGGCGGCGCCGCCCGGCAGCGCGCCCTCCTCCACCGGTACGGCCGCTACAGCGCCGTGGTCGACGCGCTGGCGGCGGCCACGATGCGGAGCTGACGGTTCACAGCTCGCGACCACGATGCGGAGCCGACGGTTCACAGCTCGCCGGGGTCCATCGGCTCCAGCCGCTGGAGCGCGGGTCCCTGCAGGACCCGTCCGTCGGTGCCGAAGCGGGAGCCGTGGCAGGGGCATTCCCAGGTGCGCTCGGCCGGGTTGAAGGCGACGAGGCAGCCGAGGTGGGTGCAGACGGCGGACACCGCGTGCAGCCCGCCCTGCTCGTCGCGGTGCACGGCACAGGGCTTTCCGCCGGCGCGGACGACGGTCCCGCCGCCGGGGCGCAGTTCGCGTTCGGCCTCGGCGGCGTCGCCCAGGCTGTCCAGCCGGCCCTTGACGGCGTGCTTGGCGGTGTCCCACTGGGCCTTGGCGAGCGCCGGGGCGGTCCGGAGGACCGAGCCGACGCGGCCGGGGTCGTACAGTCCCTCCCAGGGGTCCGGTCCGCCGGCGGCGAGACCGGCGATGACCATGCCGGCCAGGGCCCCGCCCGTCATGCCCCAGCCGGCGAAGCCGGTGGCGACGTAGACGGTCCCGCCGCGTCCGGGCATCCGGCCGATGAGCGGCAGGTCGTCGGTGGCGGCGTTGTCCTGGGCCGCCCACCGGTGGGTGAGGGCGAAGCCGGGGAAGTGCCGCCCGGCCCACTCCTCCAGGCGGGCGTACCGGGCCTCGGTGTCCTGCCCGGTGCCGGGCTGGAAGACCTCGCCGGTGAGGATCAGCAGCCGGGTGCCGTCCGGGAGCGGCGCCGTGCGGACGGACCGCTTCCCGCCCTCCTTCGTGATGTACATGCCCTCCGGGTCGAGGCGGGCGGGCACGGAGCCCGCGATCACCAGGTCGCGGTGCTGGGTGAGCCGGGTGGCGAGCAGCGCGCGGTCGAGGACGGGGTGGTGGGTGGCCACGACGACGTGCCGGGCCGAGACGGTGGCACCGGTGTCGGTGGTGAGCCGGCAGGGCCGCAGGTCGTCGCCGTCCTCGTCGAGTGCGGTGACGCGGGTCCGCTCGTGGAGCCGGCCGCCGCGCGCGACCAGGGCGTCGACGAGACCGGCCAGGTAGGCGAGCGGATGGAACTGGGCCTGGTCGTCCACCCGGACCGCGCCCGCGATGGGGAAGGGCAGGCCCGACGCGGTGACGAAGGAGGCGTCGAGGCCGGCCGCGCGCGCGGCCTCGGCCTCGTCGCGCAACTCCTCGACGCCGTCGTCCCGCTCGCAGTAGGTGAAGGCCGGGCGTCGCTCCAGCGCGCAGTCGATGCCGAGTTCCCCCGCGGTGTCGAGGACGTGCCGCAGCGCGGCGCTCTGCGACGCCGCGTACCGGCGGGCGGCGTCCTCGCCGTGCCCGGCCCGCAGGCCGTGGTAGGCGGTGGTGTGCAGGGCGGTGAGCTTTCCCGTCGTGTGCCCGGTGACGCCGCCCGCCAGGCGGTCCGCCTCCAGGACGACGACGCTCCGGCCCGTCCGGGCCAGTTCCCACGCCGTGCTCAGGCCGGCGATGCCGCTGCCGACGACCACCGCGTCCGCTTCCGCCGCTCCCCGCAGCGGTCCGAAGGACGGCAGCGAGGCCGTCCGCATCCAGTACGAGTCACCTGTCTCCACGCGTCCGTTCATGCCCGGCGACTGCCCGGGCGGCCCACCCTGATGCGGCGGGGCTCCGCCCGCCCACGCTCCGGGCGCGCCCGGTCACGGACCGCGCCCGCGGGATCCCGGGCCGGATGGTCCGGCTCCCGCGTTGGGGCTAGTGTCGAGAGATAGGCCGAAGGTGCGCCCGCGCCCCCGCGGTCTCCTGGTCCGCGGTGCGGGTCGAGGCGCGCGGAAGGAGCCTCCCATGACCCGTACACTGCGAGGCGCGATAGCGGTGGCCTCGACCATGGCCCTGTCCCTGGGCGTGGTGGCGACGGCGACGGGCTCGTCGCCCGGGCAGGCCAAGCAGGACATCCGGATCGGACTGCTGCTGCCGGAGAGCAAGACCACGCGGTACGAGAAGTTCGACCGGCCGTACATCGAGCAGAAGATCAAGGAACTCGCCCCGGACGCCCAGATCGACTACTACAACGCGGCCGAGAGCGCGACCACCCAGCAACAGCAGGTCAACACCGCGCTCGCCAAGGGCGACAAGGTGCTGATCCTGGACGCCGTGGACGCCAAGTCGATCCAGTCCTCCGTGGAGAAGGCGAACAAGGCCGGCGTGAAGGTCGTGGCCTACGACCGCCTCGCCCAGGGCCCGGTCGACGCCTACGTCTCGTACGACAACCGCAAGGTCGGCGAACTCCAGGGCAAGGCGCTGCTCGACGCGCTCGGCGACAAGGCGGAGAGCGGCCAGATCGTCATGCACAACGGCTCGCCCACCGACCCGAACGCCGCCGAGTTCAAGGCCGGCGCGCACTCCGTCCTCGACGGCAAGGTGAAGATCGGCAAGGAGTACGACACCCCCAACTGGGACCCGAACAACGCCAATCAGCAGATGTCCGGTGCCATCAGCGCGCTCGGCAAGGACAACATCGTCGGCGTCTACTCGGCCAACGACGGACTGGCCGCCGGCATCGCCACCGCCCTCAAGGCGGCCGGCATGGACGTGCCGCTGACCGGACAGGACGCCCAACTCGACGCCATCCAGCGGATTCTGCTGGGCACTCAGACGATCACCATCGAGAAGCCGTACAAGCCCGAGGCCGACATCGCCGCCACCATGGCGGTCAACCTCGCCGAGGGCAAGCCGCTTCCCGCCGACCTCACCCCCACCACCGTGACCAGCGGCAGCGGCCAGAAGGTGCCGGCCACCCTGCTCACCCCGGTCGTGGTGGACAAGGAGAACATCAAGGACACGGTCGTCAAGGACGGGCTGTACACGGTCCAGGAGATCTGCACGCCCGCCTACGCCGACGCCTGCAAGGAAGCCGGGCTGGAGTGACCCGCCCGGTGGTGCCCGCTCCCGCCGAGGAGGCGGTCGAAGGTGACCGAAGCGCCCGTGCTCACACTGCGGGGGGTGTCCAAGAGGTTCGGCGCGGTCCAGGCCCTGTCGGACTTCGACCTGGAGGTCCACGCCGGTGAGGTGGTCGCCCTGGTCGGCGACAACGGCGCCGGCAAGTCGACCGCCGTCAAGGCGATCGCCGGGGTGAACCCGCCCGACGACGGCGTCATCGAGTGGCAGGGCCGGCCGGTCTCCATCCACCGGCCCCACGACGCCCAGAACCTGGGCATCGCCACCGTCTACCAGGACCTCGCCCTCTGCGACAACCTCGACGTCGTCGGGAACCTCTTCCTCGGCCGGGAGCTGCGCCGCTTCGGCGTGCTCGACGAGGTCCGCATGGAGCGGCGCTCGCGCGAACTGCTCGACACGCTCTCCATCCGGATCCCGTCGGTGCGGATCCCCGTCGCGTCGCTCTCCGGCGGCCAGCGCCAGACCGTGGCGATCGCCCGCTCGCTCATCGGCGAACCGAAGATCGTCATCCTGGACGAGCCCACCGCGGCGCTCGGCGTGGAGCAGACCGCCGAAGTCCTCGACCTCGTCGAACGCCTCCGCGAGCACGGCCTCGGCACCATCCTGATCAGCCACAACATGGTGGACGTGATGGCGGTCGCCGACCGGATCGCGGTGCTGCGCCTCGGCCGCAACAACGGCTTCTTCGACCGGCGCGCCACCACCACCGAGGAGATCATCTCCGCCATCACCGGAGCCACCGACAGCGCCGTCACCCGGCGCCAGGCCCGCAAACGCGAGCAGCGGGAGGCCCAGGACGGGGAGGAGACGCCATGAACGGCTCCCGGGACCCCGACGGACGGCAGCACGGCGAGCCCGGCCCGGTCGGCGCGGGGGGCCAGGCGGGCGGCCCGGTCGGCCGCGCCGACGCCGCCGCCCAGGAGCCGGCCCCCGAGGCGGTGCCCGCGGTCGACAGCCGGCTGATCGTCCGCGAGGAGGGCTTCCGCGGATACGTCGGCGAGTTCCGGCGCAAGCTGCGCAGCGGCGAACTCGGCTCGCTGCCCGTCGTCGTCGCCGTCATCGTCATCTGGACGGTCTTCGGCAGCCTCGACAGCGCCTTCCTCTCCGCGCAGAACCTGTCCGACCTCAGCCAGCAGATCGTCGGCACCGGCATGATCGCCGTCGGGATCGTCTTCGTCCTCCTGCTCGGCGAGATCGACCTGTCCGTCGGCTCCGTCAGCGGACTCTGCGCGGCCGTCTTCGCCGTGCTCAACGTCATCAACGGCATGAACGAGTGGCTGGCGCTGCTCGTGGCCCTCGCCGGGGGAGCGGCGGTCGGACTCGTCCAGGGCTTCTTCTTCGCCAAGGTGGGCGTGCCCGCCTTCGTGGTCACCCTGGCGGGCAATCTCGCGTGGAACGGGCTGATGCTCCAGGTGCTCGGCACCAGCGGCACCGTCAACATCCCCAGCGAGAGCGTCGTCGCCGAGCTGTACTCCACGATCTTCGAGAGCCCGGCCGCCGCCTACGCGACGGCGGCGGTGGGCGTCGGGCTGTTCCTGCTCGCCTCGCTCCTCGACGCCCGGCGCCGGCGGGCCGCGCGGGTGCCGTACCGGCCGCTCGCGGAGATCGTGCTGCGGACCGTCGTCCTCGCGGCGATCGCCTTCGCCGCCGCGTACATCCTCAACCGGTACCAGGGACTGCCGCTCGCGCTGCTGGTCTTCCTGATCGTGCTGGTGCTCCTCGACTTCGTGCTGCGCCGCACCCGCTACGGGCGCCAGATCTTCGCCGTCGGCGGCAACATCGAGGGCGCGCGACGGGCCGGCATCAGCGTGCCGTTCGTCCGGATGAGCGTCTTCACCATCGCCGGCACGATGGCGGCCGTCGGCGGCATCTTCCTCGCCGGCCAGATCCAGTCCGCGAGCCAGACCTCCGGCGGCGGCAACCTGCTGATGAACGTCATCGCGGCCGCCGTCATCGGCGGGACGAGCCTGTTCGGCGGGCGCGGCTCGGTCTGGTCCGCGCTGCTCGGCGCCCTCGTCATCGGCTCCATCCAGTCCGGCATGAACATCATGGGCGTGAGCAACGCCGTCCAGTTCATGATCACCGGCGCGGTCCTGCTGGCCGCCGTGGTCGTCGACTCCCTCTCCCGCCGCAGCCAGAAGGCCGCGGGCCGCGCCTGACGGCGCCGGGGCGACCCCGCGCCGACGGCGGGCCCCGGTGAGGCGGGGCAGGCCCACCGTGGGGATCTTGTGCGGATCAGGGGAAGGTCCTGCGCCGGTCGGCCGCGCTCGACGCCTCCCGTGATCACTCCCGCCCGCAGGTGTCCACCACCCTGCGGGCCGCATTATGCCCAAATGACCCCCAAATCATCCTTATCCACCCGTGCCTGACGATCCGTCGGTCACGTTTGCGAATTGCTCCGGCGTTCTGGAAGCCTCCGTGTGACTTGTCCTGCACATGAGCACGGAGGCACCTTCACATGCCCTCAAGGCGAATACGCCGCGCCTGGTTCACCGCCGCCGTCGCGGCCTCGCTCGCGTTCACCGGCCTCGTGGCCCCGGCCCAGGCCGAGGACGCGCCCGCCTCGGACCCCACGGTCCAGGAGCCCCTCACGGCCGAGGCCGCGCCCGCGCCGCTCGCGGCCACCGCCTGGACCGCGCCCGGCGGCGCGGCCGCGCCCGGCGACTTCACGCTGTCGCCCGGCGCGCTGAACGCCGAGACCACCACCCGGGTCGCCCGCCTGGACGCCGTCCTGCCCAAGTCCGGCGTGCAGAACCTCCTCGCCGGGGCCAACCGCACGGCCGTACCGTGGTGCTCCCGCGACCCGTTCGGCACCGCTTCCGACCCCGACATCAAGTACTGCCTGCAGAACGACGACTCCGTCTCCCGCGAGTGGGTGCCCCAGGGCATCACCGGCGTCTCCGACGCCAAGGACAACGAACTGTGGGGCGAGGCCGCGAACATCCAGCTCTTCGCCTCGTACGACGGCTGGGACCCGGGCCGCGAGACCGACCCGGACCCGGCCACCGGCGACTGCACCGCCGCCGAGCTGGCCGCCGACGACGCCTGCAACCAGAAGGGCGTCCGGATCACCTTCGTCCAGAGCCGCACCAACCCGGCCACCGGCAGCCCCGAGGTCAAGTACCGGCACGTCCTGCTGGGCTGGACCTACGTCAACTCGGCCGACCACGTCTCCTTCGACGGGCTGCACGCCGCCGAGTACCCGATCCAGAAGGGCGTCCACGCCGGCGGGATCGTCTGGTACGGCAACTACCTCTACGTCGCCGACACCCGCAACGGCCTGCGCGTCTTCGACATGCGCACCATCATGGACCTGGACCCGGACGGCGACCCCACCACGCACGACGCGATGGGCGCCGACACCGACGGCGTGCAGACGACCGCCAACGTCGAGGACAGGACGAAGGTCGGCCGGCACAACAACGTCTGGTACAGCTTCGGTTACCGCTACGTGATGCCGCAGGTCGCCGCCTGGAAGTTCAAGGCGACCCAGAGCAACCCGAAGGGCTCCTACGCCTGCGTCTCGACCGGCGCCCCGAAGGCGTCGTACATCTCCCTCGACCGCAGCACCACGCCTGACCGGCTGCTGATGGGCGAGTACTGCCGCCCGCAGACCGGCTACCCGTCCACCGGACGCATCGCCTCGTACCCGGTCGCCGCCCTCGAGGGGCGCTCCGCCGACGTGACCGCGGAGGGCTGGGCCAACTACCTGCCGCTGACCAACGGCGGCGCTCAGGGCGCGGCGTCGAACGGCGGCACGCTGTACGTCAACGAGTCCAAGGGCACGGACGAGCCCGGCAACCTCTGGCGCTACCGGTGGAGCAACGGGCAGCTGGTCCAGGACGGCCAGGCCGTCAAGACCGCCCGGGGCGCCGAGGACCTCTACCTGGAGCGCGGCACCGGCCGCCTGTGGTCCCTCTCCGAGCACCGTCCGGGCTCGGCGTCCGACTGCACCGCGAACCGGGACGCCGCCGATCCGGTGGGCACCGACTACTGCCAGCGGGTGCTCTACGGGCACAAGCTGAGCTGGCTCGACGCCCAGCCGTAGGACCGGGGGCGGGTCAGGACCCGGCCGGTCCGCCGAGCGTGCGCACGGCCTCCACGACGAGGTCCCAGAACCGGTCCGGGTCCACGTCCGTCGCCACGTCGACGGTGGCGGGCAGGCCCGTCACCCCGTGCAGGTCCACCACCGTCGCGCCCCTGGTGTACGTGCCGTCCAGCTCCACCGTCACGGCCGCCCGCGTGAGGCCGGACACCGCCGGGTCGATCAGGTGGGCGACGGTCAGCGGATCGTGCAGCGGGGGCGCGTCGAAGCCGAACACCGCGCGGTACGTGGACGCGAAGTAGGTGAGCAGTTCGACGCAGAGCCGGCTCAGCGGGGTGCCGAGGGCGGCGATCCGGGCGACCACCTCGGGCGTGGCCCGCACCTGGTGGGTCGCGTTGAGGCCGAACATCGTCACCGGCAGCCCGCTGCGCAGGACGATGTCGGCCGCCTCCGGATCGCACAGGATGTTGAACTCGGCCGCGGGCGTGGTGTTCCCGCGCTCCGTCGACCCGCCCATGAGCACGATCCGCTCGATGCGGGCGGCGAGTTCGGGGTGGGCGAGCAGCAGCACCGCGATGTTGGTGAGCGGTCCGGTCGGCACCAGCGTCACCGGCTCCGGGTGCGCCAGAAGGGTGTCCCGGAGGAGGGTGAGCGCGTCGCGCGGGTCCTGCGGCACGTCCGGCTCGCCCGCGCCGAAGCCCGGCCCGTCGAGCCCCGAGGCGCCGTGGATGTCCTCGGCGACCCGCCCCGGACCGCGCAGCGGCCGGGCCCGGCCCGCGGCGATCGGCACGCCCCGGATCCCGGCCGCCGCGCACACCCGCCGGGCGTTGAGCGTGGTCTTCTCCACGGTCTGGTTGCCCGCGACGGTGGTGATGGCGAGCAGTTCGACCGTGGGGTGCGCGGCGGCGAGGAGGATGTTGAACGCGTCGTCGTGACCGGGATCGCAGTCGAGAATCACGGGAACCGCCATGCCCCCACCGTCCCACATCCCCCGCACGACGCGAAGCACGCGGTCGAGGCGGGCGGTGCGGTCCCGGCGCCGGGACCGTGCGACCCCCGGCGTGTCCGACAGTAATTACTGTCGCGCTTCAACTTCGACAGGTACGCTTGTCGCATGAGCGATGTGGACGGGATCCCGACCCCCGACAAGACCGACGACGACTTCTGGACCGCCCTCTCGAACCTGGTGGAGCCTCCGTGGCGCGAGCCCGTCCAGGACGACGCGTTCACCATGGACGAGCACGTCCACGAGGCGGTCCGCGACCTGGCGGAACGGATCTCGACCCGCCTGCTGGCCTACCGGGCCGCCGGCAAGTCCCCCGACCCCGTGCTCATGGCGGCGCCCGACGTCCAACTGGCGCTCCTGCGGGCGCTGTACGAGGCCAGGCAGTCCGTCGACCGGCTGGCCGAGAGCGCCGCCACCGTCGCCGGCCGCAGCGGCGCGAACTACGCGCAGCTCGGTGCCGCCTGGGGCGGCATCAAGCGGCAGTCCGCCCGGCTCAAGTGGCCCCACGCCGTGGTCAGGAAGTCCGCCAGCGAGTCCATCCCGCTGCACTACGCGGGCGGCACCGCCGTCGTGCACCACGACGCGGACGCCGACGCCTGGTGGTACACGGCCACCGCCGCCGACCAGCAGGAGAAGGAGTCCGAGCCCGTCCACGGCAGCTATGCGGAGGCCATCGCCGGAGCGACCGAGTTCCTCCTCGCGCACACCACGCCGGACCGACCCGCGCCCGCGTGACCGGTCAGAGCGGGCCGTCCCCGCAGCCGTAGCCGCCCTCGCCCGGGTCCTCGCCCTCCGCGCGGCGGATGCGGCGGTGCTTCCGCGACGGCGGCGGGGGATAGCGGGACAGCAGGGCGTCCAGCTTCGCGAGGGCGGTGGCCGTCGCCATGAGGACGAGCGCGGTCGCCGCGAGTCCGACGCCGACGTGCAGGCCGCTCGCGTTCAGGATCACGCCGATCCCGAGGCTCGCGGGGACCCCGAGGCCGGCGACGGCCACCTGGAGCACCTCCAGCCGTTTGCGCGCGCCGAACCGGCCGGCCATAGCGGTTCCCCTTCGCCGTGAAGTGTCCGTGCGGGGGGTGGTTCCCGCCCCTCCGTGGCGGAACACGCGCCTCCACCCGCCGCGCGTGCGCCGACGCCGCCGTGGGCGGATCCTGGAAGGGACGGGGGAGCAGCGCCCCGGGCGCGTACGGCACCGGCGGCGCCCACCGGCGTGCGAGGAGGCAGACCATGACAAGGAACCTGGAATGGAGGGTCGGCCTCGAACTGAGCGAGGACGCGGGCAGGACCAAGGCCGAGGCCCGGCTCGACACGGGGACGGCGACCTTCACGGGGCACGGCACGGCCCGCTGCAACCCGGCGGACACGGACGTGCCGGTCATCGGAGACGAGCTGGCGGCCGGCCGGGCCATGAAGGACCTGGCGGGCAAGCTCATGCGGGAGGCGAACCGGGAGATGGACGCGGCCGGCGCCGGGACCGTACCGCAGCACACGGGCCCCGGATACGGCTGGCCGGAGGCGGTCTCCTGAGGAGCCCGCCGACGCACGGACCCGGGGGCCCCCGGCGGGGCCCGGGGGGGCGGCGGGGGCCCACACCGGGGGGGGGCCCGGCCCCCGTGGGGGGGACCCGCAGCACCCCCCGCCGGGGCG
>NZ_JBHYKM010000027.1:57935-71068 GCF_042741435.1 Streptomyces sp. NPDC058955
CACAGGGGCCCCGGATCGGGCTGGCGGGAGGCGGTCTCGTGAGGACCCGGCCGACGCACGGCCCCGGGGCCCCCGGGGTACCCGGGGGGCCGCGGTGCGACTACTCCCGAGGCGGTTCCACGACCAGGTGGTCGACGACCTCGACCACCCCGTCGACGGACTCGCACAGGCGCCGCAGCAGCGGGACCAGGTCCGCGCGTCCCACGGTGCCGCTGAGCGTGACCCGGCCCTCGTCGACGTCGATGTGGACGGCGGCGGGGGAGAGGCCGAGGATGCGGACGACCACGTCCTCGCGGATCTCCTCCTGGATCGCGCGGTCCCGGCGCAGGAAGAGCTGCAGCAGATCGCTGCGGCTGAGCACGCCGATGAGCCGCCCGCCCGCGTCCACCACCGGCAACCGCTTCACCCGGTGCCGCTCCATCAGCCGGGCCGCCTCGACCGCCGTCCAGGAGGGGCGGGCGGTGTGCACCGGGCTGGACATCATCGCCTCGGCGGTGCTGGGGCCGTCCTTGGCGGTGTGCCGGCGCAGCAGGTCCGCCTCCGAGACCACCCCCACCGGCCGGTTCTCCTCGTCGACGACCGGCACCGCCGTGATGCCGTACTCGTCGAGGAGCCGTGCGATCTCCTTGAACGGTGTCCCGCGCTGGACCGAGACCGCCGTCGGGGTCATCAGGTCCGCCACGCTGCGGTGCCTCATCGTCCGTTCCGTCCCTTCTGCGAGTGACGGTTCCATGATCCCGCATCCGCCGCGCGCGGCGTGCGGGAGGGGTGGGGAACGGGGGTGCGAAGACGTCTTGTGGGCGGGACGGGTCCATGGTTACCTGCGAGTTACCTCCGGTAAGTCCCCTGCCCGTCAAGGAAAGAGAGGCACCCCCATGCCCTCGGCACGTACGACCCGGACCCGGCGCCTCGCGGTCGCCCTCGCTGCCTCCCTCACGGCCTCCCTCACCCTCCTCGCCCCCGCCGTCGCCGCGCCCCCGGCCGCGTCGCCCGCGGCCCCCGCGGCGGAAGGTCCGCTCCAGGAGGTGATGTTCGTCGGCAACAACTGGGACGGCACCGCCGACGTCATCGCCGCCCGCGGCGACTTCCACCGCATCGGCCGGCTGAACGTGATCCCCGACAAGGAGGAGCGGCTCCGCGAGATCTACCTCAACCCCGTCAAGCTCGCGTTCTTCCTCGGCGTCCGCAGCGGACCGGGCGAGGGGCACGACCAGTTCGTCGACGACATGTACGCCACCCCCGACGGCGCCTCCATGGTCGTCTCGCGGCCCAGCTTCGCCGACGTCGTCTCCCTCGACCTGCGCACCGGCCGGATCAACTGGCGCTTCCCCGTGGCCGGTCACCGCTCCGACCACATGGCCGTCTCGCCCGACGGCACCCGCGTCGCCGTCTCGGCCTCGACCGCCAACACCGTCCACGTCCTCGACATCGCCACCGGCCGCGAACTCGGCAGCTTCAAGACCGGCGACAAGCCCCACGAGAACGTCTTCACCTCCGACGGACGCCTCTGGAACATGTCCATCGGCGAGGTCACCACCGCCCTCGACGCCCCCTGGCTCGACTGGACCAAGGGCGACCGGAAGATCACCGTCGTGGACGCCACCACCTTCGAGACGGTCCGCGTGATCGACATGCGCTCCCGCCTCGACGCCTTCGGCCGCGACGACCTCTCCGACGCCGTCCGCCCGCTCGTCTTCACCCCCGACGAGAAGAAGCTCTACTTCCAGGTCTCCTTCCTCAATGGCTTCCTGGAGTACGACGTCGAGAGCGACCGGGTCACCCGCCTGAAGAACCTGCCGGGCAACCCCGCCACGAACCCGGACCGCACCACCTGGGTCAACGACTCGCGCCACCACGGACTCTCGATCAGCCCCGACGGAAGCAAGCTCTGCGTCGCCGGGACCATGGACGACTACGCCACCGTCGTGGACCGCGAGACCCTGAAGCAGGGTCCGCTCGTCCCCACCAGCAAGCCCTACTGGGCCACCGTCAGCGGCGACGGACGGGCCTGCGTCGTCTCGGAGAGCGGCGCCGACCAGGTCAGCGCCATCGACTTCGCCACCGGCGAGCGCGTCGCGACCGTGGCGGTCGGCGACCACCCCCAGCGCGTCCGGCTCGCCCGCGTCCCCGCCGACTGGACGTCCCCGACCGCCGGCTGACGGACCGTCGGGAAGGCCGGAAGGGCCGGCCGGATCGCCATCGATCCGGCCGGCCCTTCCTCGTCGTCCGCCGCCGGGCACGCTCAGGAGCGGGCGACCGTCACCTCGTAGAGCGAGTAGCCCCACTGCGTGGCCCGCCGCTCCCCGTGGATCCGTACGTAACGGGCGGACGTGGAGGCGAACTCGGCCGTGTCGTAGCCGCCGTCCCCGGCCTCCGTCGACCAGACCGACCGCCAGTTCTCGCCGTCCTCGGAGACCTCGATCCGGTACTGCCGGGCGTAGGCCCGCTCCCAGTCCAGGGTCACCCGGCCGACCCGCCGCACCTCGCCCAGGTCCACCCGGAGCCACTGGTCGTCCGACCAGTCGCTCGCCCAGCGGGTGCCGGTGTCACCGTCGAAGGCGCGCCCGGAGGCGTAGCTGGTGAAGGGGTGCCACTCGGCGGAGCTGGCCGACGTGGGCCTGCCCGCCGCCAGGTTCTCGCCCGGCTCGTGCCGCTCGGTCGCCCGCCAGGTCCGCAGGTACGACTCTGCGCCCAGCGCCAGGTCCCCGATCACCTCGGGGCCGCCGGGGGTGAGCCGGATCTGCTCGATCCAGTCCGGCACCAGACCCGCGTGCGCGGCGCCGTCCGTGTTCAGGTCCCAGGTCCGCTCGCCGGTCACCTGCCGGTCGAGGACGGTGCCGCCGTCGAAGCTGCGGTACGGGTACGTCACCGCGTTCGGGGCGTCCGGGCCGACCGGGCCGGGCCAGCCGCCGACGCCGTTCATGTCGGTGCCGTACCCGAGGCCGACGCCGTACTTCTCGCGCAGCTCGGCCTTCCCGTTCGCCTCGCCGATGAAGCCGCCCGCGCTGTGCATGTACGGAGCGGTGAACCCGCCCAGCTTGTACAGCCGTTCGGTCCAGTCGAGGTCCATCCAGCTGTGCGTGGAGAGCACGCCCGGGTACTCCTCGGCCTCCAGCATGTCCAGCGCCCGGCCGGCCGCCTTCACGCTCATGTGGTCGAGCTCCAGCATCATGCCCCGGTCCATCATGCCCCGGAGCGCGTACTCGCCCAGGCGGGTCAGCCCCCGGGTGTTGCAGCGCGCGTCGGAGGCGTAGCTCGGCACGCTCACCCCGGCCGGCAGCTTCTCCGCCATCGCGGCGGGCGCCACCAGCCCGATCGGGTTGTCCTGCTGCGGGCCGGCGCACCGCTCGGTCGCCCAGAAGGTGCCGGTGGACAGGAACTGGCCGATGTTCACCGCCACGCCCGTCGTGCCGCTGTCGAAGCGGACCCCGCACAGCGCGTTGTCGAACTTGTGGCACAGGAACATGCTGCGCACCCCGAGCTGGTACAGCTCGTCCAGGCCGCGGTCGATGTCCGCCTGGTCGCACTGCGCCACGTCGAGGATCTGCTTGCAGCCGAACGGCTCCGAGGTCTCCACGCCGAGGACGACGGCGAGCTTGCCCTGCTCGATCACCGACCGCGCCTGGTCGGCGCTGGTGACGATGCGGAACCAGCCCTTGCCCGGGCCGCCGAACATCGAGTCGACGTAGTCCTGCATCTCGTAGGTCTTCCGGGCCTCCAGCCGGATGGCCTCCATCTCGTCGCACCCGCGGTCCCGGGGCATGATCGAGCACAACAGGCCGTTGGAGACCAGGTCGTTGACGAGCACGCGCTGGCCGCCGCGCCAGGCGCGCTCCAGCCAGGCGTAGTAGTTCTGCTGGTGGGTCAGCGAGTTGTGGGCCGGCCAGTCCGCGAACGTCGGCCAGCCGTCCGGGTCGTGCTTCCCGTTCGCGCCGCCGGTCAGGTTCTCGAAGAGGGCGCCGGAGCCGTCCGGATAGTGCTCGGGACAGTCCTTCAGGGCGTCGGCGACACCGGCCGTGGAGAACGGCTTGCCGCAGATCAGCCGGCCGCCGAAGCCCTCGTTGGACATCACGTGGTTGTGCGCGTCGACGAAGCCGCGCACCCGCCCCTGGGCGTCGGTGCCGGTGAACGGCGCGCCCGTGGCGTTGATCTGGGAATCGGGCCCCGGCCGGGCGGCCGGCTCCCACCACGGCGCGCCGGCCGCGGGGACGGGCGCGGCGCCGAAGAGCACCGCCGCGAGGGCGAGGAAGAGGGACACGAGACCGAGGCGGCGTGTCCCGCGGAAGGGGGAAGTGCTTCGGGTGGTGCGTGGGGCCATGGTCGCGAAGCCTCCGGTCGGTGGGGGTGTACCGGGCGCCCCGAGGATCGCGGTGCGGAAGGTCCGAGTCAAGAGTCCGGGTCAAATGACCTGTTGAAGAAAATGCGGCGGCCCGCCCCCCTGGCTCCCGTGCTTCAGCCCTCGATCAGCCGAACCAGCTGATCAGCCGTCAGTTCCAGCTGCTCGGCGGCGGATTCCTCGTCCCGGAGCACCAGGTACTGCAGCGTCATGCCGTCCACCGCCGCCGCCAGATGGCGCGCCACCGTCGCCACCGGAACCTTCGGCTCCGTCCCCAGCGCGGACCCCACCTGCTCCACCAGCTCGGTCGCCGACCGCACGTACTGCTCGTACTGGGCGCGGGCCAGATGCTCGAACCCGGGCTCGCGCAGAGCGTACTGGGTGAGGTCGTACGTCAGCATGTGCGCGCCCGGATGCGTGGTGACGTCCTCCCAGTAGGCCCGCAGCGCCGCCCGCACGGTCTCCCCCAGCGTCGCCCGCGGCTCGACCGCCTTCCGCACCCGCGCCACGTAGTCGCCGATGATCGTCTCTATGGCGGCCTCCAGGAGGGCCTGCTTGGAGTCGAAGCAGTAGTGGAAGACGCTCAGCGAGACACCGGCCTCCGCGGAGATCGACCGCGTGGTGGTCCTGGCCACCCCGTCCCTGGTCATCGCCCTGATAGCCGCCTCGACCAGCTGCCGGCGTCGCTCCGCCGACGGCATCCGCGCCATGCTTCCTCCTCGGGTCAAGGCGTCAGGGTAACCGGAGAGCGCCGGGCGCCCGGTGGCCAGGCCGCCGACGGCCGTCGGCACGCCCTCCCTGGGCGGCGCGGGATCGAGCGTCGTCGCGGACCGTCGGGATCAGGCCATTTCCCCGCTCCCCGACGCGAAAAGCCCCGAAACGGATCCACCCGCCTCTTGCCGACGCACCCGCGGGCCCAGGAGTCTCCTGCCATGATCCCGCCCAGGCCCACCGAAGAGCCCACCCTCACCGCCGCCCCCGTCCCCGTCCCCGCACCCGCCAGGCCGCGCCCGGCACGCCGCACCGCCGTCCTGGTGGCCGTGTGGACCGTGCTCGTCGCCGGGGTCTCCTCCGGCGTCACCGCCGCACTCGTCGGAGGCGACAGCGTCTCCGTCGAGGACGCCGCCGCGCCGTCGGCCACCCCCTCGATCTGGCAGGACACCCGTACGTACCCCGCCGATCCCCCGCAGGAGCCGGAGACGGTCCCCAGCCCGACCCCCACCACCAAGAGCTTCGCGATCGGGGAGAAGGCGAAGAGCGGCGGCGCGACCGTCACGGTCGAGAAGGTCGCCGAGGTCGTGACGGTGACCCTCGACGACTTCGACTCGGACAAGATCCTCAAGGCCGGTGCGGGAGCGAAGTTCGCGATCGTGGAGACGACCGTCCAGAACGACGGCACCGA
This sequence comes from Streptomyces sp. NPDC058955, assembly GCF_042741435.1. Classification (NCBI taxonomy): domain Bacteria; kingdom Bacillati; phylum Actinomycetota; class Actinomycetes; order Kitasatosporales; family Streptomycetaceae; genus Streptomyces; species Streptomyces sp. NPDC058955. The sequence continues at coordinate 63,674 of NZ_JBHYKM010000027.1, forward strand.
CTCCTTCGACCCCGTGTGCGGCGGCGGGATCTCCCAGGGCCTCGTCGACGCCGAGGGGCGGAAGTTCGACCTGATCGAAGAGGCGTTCCTGGTCAAGGCCAACCGCAAGGCCGACGCCTGCGGCGAGGAGGTCCAGCCCGGGTTCAGACGCGAGGCCGTCTTCGTCTACAAGATCCCCGCCGACGCGAGCCCCGCCGAGTGGGTGTTCTCCGGCTCCCGAGGCATGACCGAAGGCGACCAGGCCGTCGTCCGCCTGGGCGGCGTCACCACGTCGAGCTGACGGGGAGCCGGATCACGTCCGTTACTCCGCCGAAGCGAAGGAGACGAACCGTCCCCAGCCCTCGCGGCCGACCGCGAAGGCGGGGCGGCTGACGTCCTTGGAGTCCCGGACGTGCACGACCTGTCCGGCGACGGCGACCTCAAGGCAATCGTCGCCCTGACTGCCGCTGTAGCTGGACTTGAACCAGGCGAGTTCCTTCGGGGCGGTCATAGCTCTCCTCGCAGTCGCTCCAGCAGGCCCCGAGATTCCTTCGGGTTGAGGGCCTGCGAGCGCAGTGTGTCATAGCGCTGGTAGAGCAGTCGTACCTCTTTCGGGTCGGTGACGAGGCGTCCGTTCTGCTGCCCCTCGGAATAGCCGTACCGCCTGCCGTCCAGGGTTTCCAGAAGTCGCACCGCGCCGTCCAGGCACGCGTGCAACCCCGCTTCCAGAGGTACGACTTGCAGCGTCACGTTACGAGTCGCACTGGCCTCCAGGACGTGGTCCAGCAACTCCCGCATCTCCTCCGCGCTGCCGAACCGGCGCCGGAAGACGTGCTCCTCCACGATGAAACTGAAGGGCACGGTCGGTCGCTCCAGCAGCATCCTCTGCCGTTTCTGGCGCGCGGCGAGCTGGGTCTCCAGCTTCCGGTCGGTCAGCAGCGGGATCGTGCCCTCGAACACCGCCCTCGCATACGCCTCCGACTGCAGCAGCCCCGGCACCAGCCGGCATTCGTACGTGCACAGGCTCACCGCCACCTTCTCCAGGCGGGCCCAGCGCCGGAACCACACCGCCAGGCCCGCCTCGGCCCGGGAGAGGAAGGGGGCGGACCTCCGCAGCGCCCCCGTGTTCCCCAGCGCCGCGTCGCCCCGGTCGATGAACGCCTCGTCCGGCATCCGCCGTCCCAACTCCACCGACTCCACCGTGTGCTTGGAGAAGCGGACCAGCTCCGCGAACTCGGCCCGGCTGAGTCCCGCGTGTTCGCGCAGGGCCTGGACGACGGCGCCGAACGTCCGCAGGCTGTCCGAAGGGTCGGGCTCCCGCTCCCCGTCCTCGGCCCCCAAGTCGTCGTCGCCCTCGGCCTCGACGATGCTCATACGCCGCCACCTCCACGTACACCCGCGGCAGCTCCGCGGTCGGCCTACTCAGCGTGACGGCGAGGACCCCGTACTGTCCACCATGGGTGCCCGTACGCTGACGCCGCGTACGGGGTGCGGCTCTCGCGGGTCGCGGTGCGCGGCCGTCACTGTGGCCCCGTGAACCAGACATCACCTCAACTGTCCTCCACCGTACGTATGTTCAGCCAGCTGATCTCGTCGACACGGAGCGGTGCCCGCCTCGCCCGGCTGCTCACGCTGACCGAGCTGTACTTCTGGGGCGCGCCGCAGGAGCTCACGGAGCGTGCCGAGCAGGTCGTGGCCGAACTCGCCGCGAACGCCGTTCTTCACGGACGGCTGCGGGGCCGGGACTTCCGGCTCGGCCTGGCGCTGGACACGGCGGCCGGCGTCCTCCGCGTCGAGGTCACCGACGCGCGCGGCGACCGGTGGCCCGCCGTCGTGCGCGAGGGAGAGCGCGAGGGGGTCGGGGGCAGGGGGCTGCCGCTGGTCGCCGCGCTCGCCGACGGCTGGGGAGTGGTCCCGTACCCGCCCGGCGGCAAGACCGTCTGGGCGGTTCTCGGCCCCCGGCCGGCGGGGTCCCCGCGCGGCGACTGACCGGCGTGCGGTCCGCGTGGCCCGGGAGGAAGCTGGAGGCGGGGGAGTGGTCGGAAGGAGCCGCCGCCATGGGAGGAAATCCGCGTCGCCCTCACGGGTCCGCACGTCTCGCGACCATGGGGGTGGCGCTGGCCGCCGGCGCCGCCCTGCTGACCGGCTGGAGCCCGGGCGGCACGACGGGCGGTGCCGCCGCCGGACGCGCCGGCCCCACCCCGTCGGCGTCGGCGGACGACGTGCCCACCCTCAAGAAGGGGAAGACGCTGACGGTCAGGACCGCGCCCGTCGAGATCCTCGACATCCCGGCGAGCTCGGCCGACGTGACCCTCACGGACCTGAAGCAGGCCGACCGGCTCCCTCAGGGCAAGTACCTCGACCCCGAGATCGCCGAACCCGGCACGACGTTCGTCTGCCTGGAGTTCAAGGTCGAGAACGTCAGTGACGAGGAGTTCGACACCGGGTTCCTGTCGCGGGCGCGCTGGACCGGCAAGGACGGCGAGACCACGCAGGTCGAACCGGAGCTCGGCGGGAACTGCGCCGGGGTCGGTTTCGTGGAGGAGAGCCTGCTGAGCGAACCGGACCCCCGGCCCGGCGAGTTCGTGCGGGGCACGACCCTCCTCGCGGTGCCCGACGACCAGCCGGGCGTGCTGGAGTTCGCCGACGGCACGGAACACCCCCTGTTCAAGGTCGAGACGACCGCGTCCCGCTGACCCAGGTGCCGGGTGCTCTCAGGCGGACGGCCAGGCGCCCCTGCGTGCCAGGTCCAGGATGAGGGCCGCGATGTTCCAGGCGTCGTCCTCGCCGCGGTGGTGGCGGCCTTCCAGGGGGAGGCCGGCGTGGGCGAGGGCCTGGGCCATGCCGGGGCGGCGGCGGAGGCCGTGGGCCTCGGTGAAGACGGCCTTCGCGTTGGTGTGGCGGCGGCCGAAGGGGTACGGGGTGCGGGTGGCTTCGCACTGGCCGGTGAACTGCTTGCGGTCGTAGTCGCCCCAGCTCGCCCAGGGGCGGGTGCCGGCTTCGTGGTCGCGGGCGAGGAGGCGGCAGGCGGTCGCGAAGTCGACGCCGGTGTCGACCTCGGCCTGGGTGAGGCCGGTCAGTTCGGTGCAGAACGCGCTCACGCGCGAGCGGGCCGGGCGGACCAGGATCCGGTGCCGGCCGACCCGCTCACCGGCCGTCGGATCCACCACGGTCAGGCCGATCTCGATGATCTCGCTCACCGCGCCGGGCGGCGGCTGCTTGTCCCAGCAGGTCGCCTCGACGTCGACGACATTGATCAGGTGGCGGGTGTCCATGCGCGGAGCGTAGGAGGCCGGACCGGGCCGGGGCACCTGGATTTCCCGGTGCCCCGGCTCAGTCCTCGTGCGGGGCCAGCACCGCGCGCAGTGCCGCCACCGCGTGGGCGCGGTGGTCGTCGAGCCATCGGACGGCGGCGTCCTCGTCGGATTCGCGGAGGGCGGAGAGGACGGCGCGGTGTTCGTGGACGGCCTGGTCGCGATGGACCGGGTCGGTGTAGTAGAGGGAGCGGTAGGCGTCCGTGGCGTCCCAGAGCGTGGTGATCATGCGGACCAGGCGGGGCATGCCGGAGGCCTCGATCAGCGTGAGGTGGAAGCGGCGGTTGGCCTCGGCCATGGCCGTCACGTCGCCCGCCCTGGAGGCCCGTTCGACCTCGCGCTGGATGTCCTTCATGGTCTCGAAGAGGCCGTCCGGGGGGATGCTCATGGCCCTGCGGACCGCCTCGGTCTCCAGGAGGGCGCGGATGCGGTAGACCTCCTCCAGGTCGGCGAGGGAGAGCTCGGCGACGAAGTAGCCCCGGTGCACGTGGTGGACGACCAGGCCCTCGGCCTCCAGCGCCTTGAGGGCCTCGCGGAGCGGCACCCGGCTCACTTCGAGCCGGGCGGCGAGCGCGTCCTGGCGGATCGGTGCGCCCGGGCGGAGCTCTCCACTTGTGATGGCGCTCCGCAGCTCCTCCAGCACGAACTGCTGGGCCGTCCGGGGACGTCGCCTCTCCACCGCGTCGCTCATCGATCCGACCTTCCCTCCACGTCACCTGCGCACCGGCGGCCTTCGTCGCCGCCGGTGACCGCCATCTTCCTATGGATCAACGGCCCGCCGCCGAGTTGTCCACAGGCGGGATTCCGGCCACGACCTCGGCGGTGTGCTCGCCGAGCCGCGGGGGAGCGGACCGGTACGAGGGCGGGGTGGCGCCGAGGCGGACCGGGTGCGCGACCTGGCCGGGACCGGCGGCCTCCTCGGGGAGGCGGGCGCCGAGACCGAGCCGGTCGGCCAGCGCGAACGCCCCCGCCAGGTCGTTGATGGGCCCGCACGGCACGCCGGCCGCGGTCAGCTCCTCGAACCAGGCGTCGGCCGTGCGGGCCGCGAGCGACCCGGCGAGCGCCGCCGTCAGCTCCTCGCGGTGGGCGACGCGGGCCGTGTTGGTGGCGAACCGCGCGTCCTCGGCCAGTCCGGGCCGGCCGATCCGCTCGCACAGCGCCCGGAACTGACGGTCGTTCCCCACCGCCAGGACCAGCGGCCGGTCCCGCGCCTCGAAGACCTCGTACGGGGTGATGCTCGGGTGCCGGTTGCCCATCGCGCGCGGGACGACCCCGGCGCCGAGGTGTGCGGCCGCCTGGTTGGTGAGCGCGGAGAGCAGCGAGCCCAGGAGGGAGACCTCGACGCGCTGCCCCTCGCCGGTGCGCTCCCGGTGGCGCAGGGCCGCGAGCACCCCGAGCCCGGCGTGGAGCCCGGTGATGACGTCGACCAGCGCCACTCCGGCCTTCGTCCCCTGCCCGCCCGGCTCGCCGGTGACGCTCATCAGGCCCCCCATGGCCTGCACGAGCAGGTCGTAACCGGGCAGCGCGGCGCCCCCGTCGGTTCCGAAGCCGGTCACCGAGCAGTAGACGAGCCCGGGGTTGGTGCGGCGGACCTCCTCGAAGCCGAGGCCCAGCTTCTCCATCGTCCCCGGGCGGAAGTTCTCCACCAGGACGTCCGCCCGGTCGACGATCGCCCGCGCCGCGGCCCGTCCGTCCGGGTCGGTGAGGTCGAGCGCCACGGACCGCTTGTTGCGGTTGACGCCGAGGAAGTACGTGGCCTGCCCGTCCGCGAACGGCGGCCCCCAGGCGCGGGTGTCGTCGCCCCCGTCCGGCCGCTCGATCTTGATCACGTCCGCGCCGAGGTCGGCCAGGAGCATCGTCATGTACGGGCCGGCGAGGACCCGGCCGAAGTCGGCGACGACGATGCCGGAGAGGGCGCCGGGGCCGGCCTCCTGGGGGTGGTCCGTGTGCATTCCGCGCTCCCTCGGTGGGCGGGCCGGTGGCGTGGGATCCGATCTTTTGGATCCAACCTCTTGGATCCAAAAGGTTGGATCAAAAAGATCGGATCCGATGTGCTGGATAGGGGATCCAGGACATCGGATCGTGGATCCAGGACGTTGGAGATTGGATCCAATCCGGACCGTAGGGGCTGGAGAGCGGAATCTCAATACTGGATCCAAAATCCAATCTGCGGCTACGCTTCGGCACGCCACGCCGAGCACGACCCTCGTCACAGCCGCCAGGAGGCCGCCCGTGAAGTCCTCGCCGTCCAGCCCCACCCACCCCCTCGCACTGCTCGCCGTCGACGGCCTGCTCAGCGACGAGGAGCGGGAGATCCGCGCCACCGTCCGCGCCGTCGCGGACCGCGAGCTGCGCCCGCACATCGCCGGCTGGTTCGAGAAGGGGGAGATCCCGGCCCGGGAACTCGCCCGCACGCTGGGCGAGTTGGGCGTGCTCGGCATGCACCTGGACGGGTACGGCTGCGCGGGGACCAGCGCGGTGGCGTACGGCCTGGCCTGCATGGAGCTGGAGGCGGTCGACTCGGGCCTGCGCTCCCTGGTCTCCGTGCAGGGCTCGCTCGCGATGTACGCGATCTGGAAGCACGGCTCCGAGGAGCAGAAGCAGCGGTGGCTGCCGAAGATGGCGGCCGGCGAGTACATCGGCTGCTTCGGCCTGACCGAGCCCGACGCCGGCTCCGACCCGGGCGCGATGCGGACGAACGCCAAGCGGGACGGTTCGGACTGGATCCTCAACGGCACCAAGATGTGGATCACCAACGGCTCCGTCGCCGACGTCGCCGTGGTCTGGGCCCGCACCGAGGAGGGCGTCCGCGGCTTCCTCGTCCCGGCCGGCACCCCCGGTTTCAGCGCCCCCGAGATCACGATGAAGCTGTCGCTGCGGGCCAGCGTCACCGCCGAGCTGGTGCTGGAGGACGTCCGGCTCCCCGCCGACGCGATGCTGCCCGACGCCCGCGGCCTCTCCGGGCCGCTCGGCTGTCTCAACGAGGCCCGCTTCGGCATCGTCTTCGGCGCCCTCGGCGCCGCCCGCGACTGCCTGGAGACGGCGATCTCCTACGCGAAGGACCGGACCGTCTTCGCCCGCTCCCTCGCCTCGTACCAGCTCACCCAGCAGAAGCTCGCGGACATGTCCGTCGAGCTCGGCAAGGGCATGCTGCTCGCCCTCCACCTGGGCCGGCTGAAGGACGCGGGCGAGATCACGCCCGAGCAGATCAGCGTGGGCAAGCTCAACAACGTGCGCGAGGCCATCGCCATCGCCCGCGAGTGCCGGACCATCCTCGGCGCCAACGGCATCACCCTGGAGTACCCGGTGCTGCGGCACGCCAACAACCTGGAGTCCGTCCTCACCTACGAGGGCACCAGCGAGGTCCACTCGCTGGTCATCGGCAAGGCGCTCACCGGCGAGCAGGCGTTCCGCTGACCCGTCCGAGGGTTCCGCGAGGGGCGGCCCGGCCGGGCCGCCCCGGGCCTCAGCCCGCGGTCACGCGCGCGAGGAAGGCGTCCAGGTTCCCCATGGCACGGGCCACCCGCTCCGGCACGGAGAGGGTCTCGTCGTGGCGCACCCCGCGCAGCCTGGGAACGCGCTTGCCGCGCAGGTAGAGCGAGCAGGCCAGGTCGGCGCAGACGTACACGCCGACCGTGTTCCCCTCCCGGCCGCGCGCCCCGGCCAGCGGGGCCGCGAGCAGCGTCACGCCCGAAGAGGCGTGCCCGGTCAGGCAGATCTGGCACAGGCTGGTCTTCACGGCGCTCGTCCGGCCCGCCGCCGGCACCCGCAGGGACACCCCCAGCGGGCCGTCCTCCCGGCGCACCACCAGATGGGCCCGCAGCGGCGCGCCCGGATCCACCCAGCCCAGGAAGTCCAGGTCCTCCCAGGGCGTCTCGGCGAAGTCCAGCGGCAGCTTCAGCCGCGCGGCGTCCCCCTTCGTCGCGTTCACGAACGACGAACGGATCTCTTTCTCAGTCAACGGTTCCACTCGTTGGACCGTACAGGCATCTCCGGGGGGCGGGGGGGGGGGTTTATTTTTGTGGCCGGGCCGCGCCCGCCTCGCCCCCCCGCCGCCCCCCCCCCCGGGGCGGTTATTAAAAAAAATGCTACGGCCGGAAAT
>NZ_JBHYKM010000027.1:71078-73548 GCF_042741435.1 Streptomyces sp. NPDC058955
CCCTCTACCACCCACAGACCCCTCTAGAGTCTCCCAGTTTCCTCTCTCGGCCGCGCGCGCGCCTTGTGGTGGGGGGTCCGGACTCTTCCGCCTCCCCCCCCCCCCCCCCCCCGCCAGCTCCTCCCTCCCGCTCCGCCCGCCCGGCTACGCCACCCACTCCGGCAGCGCCGGATCCGTGAACCGCCCCGGCGCCCCCTCCAGGGCCGCCGCGAGCCGTTCCGCCGCCGTCTCGTACCGCTCCTCCGGCAGGGTGTACGGGATCCGCAGCCGGTGCTCGTGCGTGCCGGGATCCACCCCGAACCGGGCCCCGCCCTCCACCCGCACCCCGTGCCGCAGCGCCCGCGCCGCCAGCTGCGTCGCCACCGGCCGTCCGAGGTCGATCCAGAGGCACATCCCGCCCGGCGGCACCGTCCACCGCCACTCCGGCAGATGCCGGGCCAGCGCGAGTCCCAGCGCCTCCCGGTTCCGCCGCAGCTCCGCCACGCGCGCGTGCACGATGGGATCCAGCCGCCGCATCAGCGCCACCGCCACCAGCTGGTCCAGCACCGAACCCGACAGGTCGGCCGTGACCCGGGTCCGGGTCAGCTCCGTCACCACCCGCGCCGACGCCCGCACCCAGCCCACCCGCAGTCCGCCCCAGCAGCTCTTGCTGAGCGAGCCCACCGACACGATCTGCTCGCCGCCGCCGATCCCGGCCGCCGCCGCGAACGGCGCCGGGGCCGGCACGTCCAGCGCCATGTCGGTGAGCGTCTCGTCCACCACCAGCCACGTCCCCGTCGCCCGCGCTGCCCGCGCCAGCTCCCGGCCCTGCTCGCGGGGCATCAGCCGCCCCGTCGGGTTGTGGAAGTCCGGGATGAGGTAGGCCAGCCGCGGCGCGGTCTGCCGCAGCGCCGCGTCCACCAGCCCCGTGTCCCAGCCGTGCTCGGTGACCGGCACCGGCGTCACCCGCATCCCCCGGCCCCGCATCGCGTCGAGGGCGTTGGTGTACGAGGGGTTCTCCGCCAGCACCCGGTCGCCCGGCCGCCCGAACTGCGCGAGCACCAGCGACAGCGCCTGCTGCGCGCCGGTCGTCACCAGGATCTGCTCGGGCCGGGTCGGCAGGCCGCGGGAGGTGTACCGCTCCGCCACCGCGGCCCGCAGCTCCGGCAGGCCGTACGGGTGATAGCCCGGCGCCGTCGCGTACCGCGGCAGCTCGGCCGCGGCCTCCGCCAGCGCCTCCGTCAGCTCGGCCCCCGGCGCGTGCGGCGCGGCCAGGGCCAGGTCGATCACCTCGTCCGTCGGAGCCGGGTACGGGCCCAGCGCGGTCGGCGCCTGCCCGTCCGGCAGCGCCGTCCAGGTGCCCGCGCCCCGCCGGCTGTGCGCGTACCCGCTCTCGCGCAGCAGGTCGTACGCCCCCGTCACCGTCGTCCGGCTGACCTCCAGGACCTGCGCGAGCTCCCGCTCGGCGGGCAGCCGCAGCCGGAGCGCCACCCGCCCGTCGAGCAGCGCCTCCCGCACCGCCCGCGCCAGCTCGCGGTAGCCGAACCGGCCCTCCGGCGGCGGCGTGAGCAGCGAGGCGAGCTGCCGGCCCGACAAGGTGCGGTCCGCGGTGTGGACCACACGGCCCTCTGCCATGCCAATCACTCCTCATTGGCTCTGCTGTCCAGGCCAATAAGGCTACAGACTTTCCGTCAGTGGCCTGGTGGTTTCGCCGGAAGCGGCACCCCGCGGGCCGCTTTCCCGACGGACTGGACCGAGAGGGGCACGACGATGACCACGCACTTCAGCGACCGTGACGAGCGTCTGTGGCAGCGGCAGGCGGAGGAGTCCGCCCGGCCGCTGCCGAGGGGATCCTGGCTGCGGACCCTGCGCGCCACGCTCAGGAGCCGGCGGCCCGCCTCCCGGACGACGGAGGAGGCCGCGTGACCGCCGCCGGGCCGCCGCCGGGACGCGTCGTCGTCGGCGTCAGCGGCTCCCTCGCCTCCCTCGCCGCCCTCCGGTACGCGGCCGGGGCCGCCGCCCGCACCGGAGTCCCGCTCCTCGCGGTCCTGGCCTGGGAGCCCCCGGAGGGCGAGGTGCTGCACCGGCGCAACCCGGACTCCGACTGGATCCGGCTGTGGGCGGGCGAGGCCCGGCAGCGGCTCACCGCCGCCTTCGACGACGGCCTCGGCGGCGTGCCCGACGGCCTCGCCGTCGAGCGCCGGACCGTCCGCGACGCCCCCGCGAGCGCCCTGCTGCGGGCGGCGGACCGCCCCGGCGACCTGCTGGTCCTCGGCGCCGCGCCCCGGACCGGCCGGTGGACGGCCCGCCGGGCACCGGTCCGCCGGGCCGTCCTGGCACGGGCCGCCCGCCCGGTCGTCGTGGTGCCGGGCCCCGCACTGCGGCGCGGCGAGGCCCGGCTCCTGCGCCGGACGGCGCCGGGCCCCCGTCGCGGGGGGGGCGGGGGGGGGGGGCGCGGGGGCAGGGGGGCGGCCGGCACCGGGGGGGCCCC
>NZ_JBHYKM010000028.1:0-2582 GCF_042741435.1 Streptomyces sp. NPDC058955
ACGCCGCCCCCCCCCCCCCCCCCCGGGGCGGCGCGTGGAGTCAGACGGCGGCCGACTCCGTGTCCCGCCGGGCGGCGGCTCCCGGGACGGGGGCGGTCTGCAGCCGGGCTCCTTCGACGTCGACGTCGGGCAGGATCCGCTCCAGCGGACGCGGCAGCCACCACGCCCGCTTCCCGAGCAGGGCGAGCGCGGCCGGGACCAGCGCCATGCGGACGACGAAGGCGTCGAAGGCGACGGCGGCGGCCAGGCCGAAACCGAGCATCCTGACCATCGGGTCGCTCATGCCGATGAACCCGGCGAAGACGCTGATCATGATGAGCGCGGCGGCGGTGACGACCCGGGCGTTGTGCCGGAAGCCGGTGACCACGGCGTCGCCGGGTCGCTCGCCGTGGACGTGGGCCTCGCGGATGCGGGTGACCAGGAACACCTCGTAGTCCATGGCCAGGCCGAACACCACGCCGATCATGAAGATCGGCATCATGCTCATCACCGGCCCGGTCTGTTCGACGCCGAACACGTCGGCCAGCCAGCCCCACTGGAAGACGGCGACGACGGTGCCCAGCGCGGCGGCCACCGAGAGCAGGAAGCCGAGCGCCGCCTTCAGCGGGACGAGCACCGAGCGGAACACGACCAGGAGCAGCAGTACGGCGAGGCCGACCACGAGCACGAGGTAGGGGACCAGGGCGTCGTCGAGCTTCTGCGAGACGTCGATGTTCATCGCCGTCGGGCCGCTGACGAGCACGCGCGCGCCGGTGTCGGCCTTCAGGCCGACGGCCGTCTCGCGGAGGGCGTGGACCAGGTCCGTGGTCTCGGCGGTGCTGGGGCCGGTGGCGGGCACGGCGGTGACCAGAGCCGTGTCACCGGCCTGGTTGAACGCCGGCGGCGTGACGGCGACCACGCCGGGCAGGGCGGCGACGGTCTTCCGGACCTGGCCGGCGGCCTCCTTCGGGTCGTCCGCGCCGGTGGCGTCGACGACGAGGGTCAGCGGGCCGTTGAAGCCGGGGCCGAAGCCGGCGGAGAGGGCGTCGTAGGCGCGGCGCTGGGTGGTGGAGGTCGGCTTGGCCTCGTCGCCCGGAAGTCCGAGCCGCAGATCGAAGGCGGGGACGGCGAGGACGCCGAGGCCGATCACCCCGCCGAGGAGCACCGCGACCGGGCGGCGCAGCACGAACCGGGCCCAGCGCGTGCCGCCGTTGGCACGGGCGCCGGCCGCTTCCGTGCCATGTCGGCCCGTCGGGCCGGGGGAGCGCAGGCGCCGGGGCAGCACGCGCCGGCCGAGGAAGCCGAGCAGCGCGGGTACGAGGGTGAGCGCGACCAGCACGGCGACGACGACGGTGCCGGCCGCCGCGAGGCCCATCTTGACGAGCAGCGGGATGCCGACGACCGACAGGCCGGCCAGTGCGATCACGACGGTCAGACCGGCGAACACGACGGCGGACCCGGCGGTGCCGGTCGCACGTCCGGCGGCCTCCTCCGGCGCGTACCCGTCGAGGAGCTCGGCACGGTGGCGGGAGACGATGAAGACGGCGTAGTCGATGCCGACCGCGAGGCCCAGCATCATCGCGAGGGTGCCGGTGGTGCTCGACAGGCCCAGGGCGCTGCCCAGCGCGGTGATCGCGGCGAGGCCCAGTCCCACGGTGACCAGAGCGGTGACCAGCGGCAGCCCCGCGGCGAGCAGGGAGCCGAACGTGATCACCAGCACGACGGCCGAGATCGCCATGCCGACGGCCTCGGCGGAGGCGCCCTCCTCGGAGCCCGCCGTCAGTACGTTCCCGCCGATCTCGACCGTCAGCCCGGCGTCACGGCCGTGCTGCGCGGCCTCCTCCAGTGCGCCGGAGGCGACCTCGCTCACCGACCCCGGCTTCGCGCTGTAGCTGATCGTCGCGTAGGCGGTGCTGCCGTCCTGCGAGACCGCGCCGGCCTGGAAGGGGCTGACCGCTCCGATCACCTGCTCACCGTCGGCGAGCTCGGCGACCGTCCGCTCGACCGCCCGCCGGTTGTCCTGGGCGGTGATCTTCTGCCCCGAGGGCGCGACGAACACCAGCCGCGCCGAAGCCCCGTCGGACGAGGCACCGGGGAAACGCTCGTCGATGAGGTCGAAGGCGTTCTGCGCCTCGGTCCCCGGCAGCGCGAAACCGTCTTCGGGTGCGGCCGGCGCCTTGGCCGCGACCAGCCCGACGGCGGCCAGCACCGCGACCCACAGCAAGGCCACCAGCCGGCGTCGGACGAAGGACCATCGGCCCAGGCGATAGAGGAACGTGGCCACGGGAGAGTGGACTCCTTCACAGTCGGGTTCGGACGTAGGAGATCTACGTGCGGGGCGACGGGCGCGATGCGCTCCGCCGCCGGTACGGCTGCTCCCGCACGGCCCGCTCGGACGCGGGCGGACACCGCCGTGACCTGCGAGGAGTCACGGCGGGGGAGCATTCACCATCCTCCTGCGCGGGGCCGCCGTCGTCGTCGGCTCTGTGCAGGCAGTCTCGGGGGGTGGGGCGGGGCGTTGCAGCCCCCGCCGCAACCGGAGAGAGGCCCCGGGCCCCGCCCGCGGCCGGGGGGGCGCGGGCGCCCGCCCCCCCCCCCCCCCC
>NZ_JBHYKM010000028.1:2592-7035 GCF_042741435.1 Streptomyces sp. NPDC058955
GGGGGGCCAAAACCCCCCCCCGGGGGGCGGGGGGGCGGGTGGTGGGGCGTTGCTGCGGCGCTTGCCGCCTCCGCCGCCCCCCCGCCCCCCCCCCCGTCCGAACTCGTTCCAGCGCAGCGTGCCCGCGACGGCGGCCGGACGGCCGGGCGCCTCCGCACCGCGCCACGGGCCGCCGACCACCGGCCCTGACCATGCTCTTCCAGGTGGGCCTGCTCCCAAAGAGATCGGGCTGCGGCCAGAGGCACCCAGGGAACTCCCAGGAGCCCACAACCTCGCCGGCGACCCGCGCCACACCGCCGTCCTGCACCGGCTCGGCAGGGCCCTCGACGCCCACATCCTCGACGTCAACGACGACGGCTTCATCCCCGAGGGAAGCCCGCTGGAAGGCTGAGAGGCAAGCCGCCGCCCCGGCGCCTACCCGCTGCCCAGGATCCTGCGCCCGGCGGGCCGGGCGATCACCTGCGACCCGCGCCACGCCCCGGAGTACGCGACGGCCCTGCGGGACGAGAACGAGGTCGTCCGGTACTGGGGCGCCCAGGGCCTCCTGATCCTCGGCCCCGCCCGGCCGCCGCGCCCGCCCCGCCGTCGCAGCCGTCGCAGCCGCCGCAGCCGACGAGGAGGAGAACCCGGGCAACGCGGGCCGCTACCTGAAGCACGTCCTCGACGGCACCTACACCCCGCGGCACAGGTCGTACGGCCGACGGGTCGAGCACCGCGCGCGTGAGGTCCCCGCGGACCGGCGTCACCGCCGTCCTGGCACACGGACCACGCCTGCGGCCGAGTGGGCGCGCGACTGTCGCAGGTGGTCGCGCAGCCCGGCCCGCAGCACCGGCAGCGGCGCGCGGGCGCCCAGGGCGCGGAGGAATTCCGGAACGGTCCACGTGACCAGGCCGCCCTGCCGGGACAGGTAGAACCCGACCCGGTCGATCCCGTAGGCGTCGTCGTAGTCCAGGAGCAGGTAGCCGGCGAGCTGCTGCACCTCGGTGGTGCCGATCTGGTGGGGGCGGACGGTGGCCTTGCAGTCGAGGAGGAGCCCGCCGGTGATGAAGTCGGCGTCCGCGCCGCCGAGATCCGTACTGCCGGCGAACACCGGCCCGCACACCTTCTGTGCCGCGGGCAGCCGGCGCAACGGCGCGAAGGGCTCTTCGGCGAGCTGCATCTGCTCCGCGATGTCCTCCAGCACGTAGGCCGGCACGGCCGCGGTCAGATCGTCGAGGGTGGTGGAGGCGTCCGCCTGGGCGAGCAGGTTGCGCCGCCGCGGGAAGACGCCGTTGCGGTAGACGGCCTCGAAGTGGCCCGCCACGTGACACAACCGGGTCAGGCCGTCCGCGCCCAGCGGGGCGCTGCCGTCCCGGTGTGCCTCCACGCGCGCCAGCAGCCGCTCTCCAGCCGCCTGCAGCACGGATCGGACCGGCGCCGACGGCGCGCCGTCGAGCGGGAGACGGCTGCCGACGAGCCCCACTCCGTGGGTGACGGCATCCCCGAGGCCGCCGCCGAGGCTGAGACGCAGGCGGTAGTCGACGGTGTGACCGAGCGCCGCCCAGTCGGGCCGCCGTTCGTCCATCGGCTGCACCGGGTGCGGCAGGTCGCGTAGCCGTCGGTGGTACGTGCCGACCAGCTGCTCGGGGTGGGGGAGGTGCCGGCTCAGGAACAGCGACATCGGAGAGCGGACGTAGGCCAGCTGTCCGGTCAGCGGCAGAGCCGCCAGCGGTAGGCCCTCAGGGGTGTGATCGGCCCTCCCGCGGTCCGGGCGCCGCAGCTGGGCCTCGGCTCCTTCGAGGCCGGTGGTGTCCAGCAGACGCCGTGCCCGGGTCACCGCGACGTAGGCGAGGCGTGCTTCGGCTGCGTGCAGGGCGCGGGCCGCACCTGGCTCGTCCGGCGGGGCGAAGCCCTCGCCGATGCGGACGCGCTCCCATTCGCGGCCCTTGGACTTGTGCACGGTGGACACCACGACCCGGGCCCGGTCCTCCTCCACCATCCGGCCGACCGCGGCGATGATCTGCTGGGGGCCGTAGGTGTCGACGAGTTCGACGATCGCCTTCAGCTCGGCGGCCGCCGAGTCCTGCGAGGCGTACTCCTGCACCTCGCCCCAGGAGGAGAACAGGCACAGCTCGTGGTGCGCCGTCCGCCGGCCCGCCTTCAGGTCGACCGCGGCCTCGGCGATCTTCAGCAGCGGCGTCCCGCCCCCGGCCAGTGCCACCGGCACACCGGCGTCGAGGAACCGCAGCACCTCGGCGAGCGCGTCCGCGTTCCCGCGGCACAACACCGCGTCCGGCACCTCGATCCGGCCCAGCCGCGACTCGCCCGTGGCATGACCGGTCAGCTGCATCGTCGAGTCGGCCGCCCGCAGCCACCGGTTCGCCACCTGCGCGATGGCCGGCCCGAACCGGAACGACTGCGTCAGCTCCAGGCGACGGCCCGGGAACGCACTCATGATGTCCTTGGCGTGCCGCCAGTCGTAGATCTGCTGCGCGGGATCCCCGACGCACACCCGCTGCGCATCCTGCGCGAGGAAGATCTCCTCCAGGACCGGATTGGTGTCCTGCGCCTCGTCCAGCAGCACGAAATCCGCCGGCAGCCGAGGCCGTGTCAACGCCCACATCTTCAGATAGTGATCGTGCTTGAACGGCAGCACCCCGTTGGGCGAGCAGATGTCCTCCCACGCCCACCGCGCCCGGCGCAGCAACACGTCGGCCACATACTGGACCCCGGCCTCGTCCAGTCCGTTCACCCGGCCCAGATGCCGGGCCGCGACCTGCTCGTCGGTGCTCCAGCAGAACCGCTGGACCATCTCCATCACCAGCCGCGCCTGTGTCGTCGCCCGGAGCCGCCGCTTGCCCACCGCCAGATCCCGACTCAACCCCAATAACTGCGCCGTCCGCTTCAACGGCATGTGCTGCGTGGCCCTCAGCCGGTCCTGGAACAACCGGCCGACCGCGCGGTAGGCGAGCGAATGCGACGTGCTGCACCGCACGTTCGCCCCGAACCGCCCCTTCGCCTCCTCCGCGATCGGCTTGTTGAACGCCACGTACAGACCGCGCCGCCGGGTCGCCGCGCCCATCAGCACCAGCGTCGACGTCTTGCCCGTCCCCGCGCCGGCCACCAAGGCCAGATCCGCCCCCGCGGCGAACGCGTCCCGCGCCGCCCCCTGCTCGGCCGTCGCCTTCACACCCAACCCCGACACCCCTCTCCGACCCGCCCCAGCGATTTCCACCATGCCCGCACGCAGCCCCGGAGGCATCCTCCAGGCGTGGATCTTCGGGAGGTTATACCGATGTGTTGCGATCGAGACGGCATACGGGACACAGCGGGCTCCCGCCGAGGCCGTAGCGATGGGTGGGCCTCCGGCAGACGGCACACGGGCCGACGAGGCCGGTGGGACAGTCCGGAGGGCCGACGGAGACGGGCGCCTGCCGCACGCCGCCCCGGTCCCGAGGGCCGGGCTGCGGAGGAATCTGAGGGTGAGGCGTCGTACGCGGGTCGGCCAGGGCGATGCCCGCAGGGATCAGGGCACCGGTGTCGCGGACGGCGTCGCCATGCCGTTCCTGCCCTTGGCGGCGGTCCTGATGGGCGCAGGACCGGCCTGAGGGAAGCCGCTCGGGTTCCGCGGGATCGTCGTCGACGTGACCGGGTGCGGGCTCGGCCGGCTCGTCGGTGGTGGCGTCGCGGTACCGGTCGTGGTCGTCGCCGGAGACCCACATGTGCGCCGCACGCGACCGGCGCCCAGGCACGTACAGCGGCACGTAGTCGCCGGCCGCGGTGGCCCCGATGAGCCGGTCCAGACGCATGCCGAGAGCCGGCGTCCACGTGCCGTGCCAGCGGGTGCAGCGCCCGTGCCCCCGGTCAGGACACGGCACCGGACTGTGCGCGTCGCACCGGGCCGGCCCCAGCTTCTTGACACCTCCACGGACCAGGAGCGCGTTGCCGCCGGAGTACGCCTCCAGCGGCAGCCGGTCGATGCGCGCCCACGGGGTCCGCTCGATGAGGGGCGAACTCGGATCATCGGTACAGCCGAGCTCGCCCCCCAGCGCGGCGCCGAGCCCCGCCCTCTCCGCCGCCGTGGCGTGCCGCCGGCCAGGGGAGGAGTGCACGGCAAAGGGTCGCCCCTTCCACAGCCGCAGGAACATGAACTGCGGACAACCGGGGTCGGCCTCCCGGCACTCCGCACACTCCAGAACGCCCTTGACGGTCCTCCCGTAGAGCGACCGCCAGAGCCTCGAATCGTCGGGGACGGTGAGATCCAGCTCGGACAGATCGACGAAGCCGAGCTCGCGGTGGAACACACTGTGCGCCATACCGCCACGTTACGCCGCACGACTGACAATCAACACAACGCCATTTCTTGGCCGTTGAGCGCCGGACCGCGCCCGGTGACCCCCGCGACACCCTCGGTCCCGGGGGGGGGGGGGGGGGCCGCGCCCGGCCCGCGCGCGCCCCCCCGCC
>NZ_JBHYKM010000028.1:7045-12491 GCF_042741435.1 Streptomyces sp. NPDC058955
GGGCTCGTGCGCGTGGGGTTCTTGCTGTTACCCCCCCCCCGGCGCGGCGGCGCGGCGGCCCGCCCCCCCGCCGCCCCCCCCCCCCCCCCCCCCGCGGTGGGTCGCCGCATGGCGAGGGGGTCAGACCTCGACGGCCACGTACTGCTTGCCCTGGTCGTTCTCGATGACGATCTCGGCGACGTCGTCCATCGGGACCGCCGCCGAGCCGTCGATGTTCGAGCCCTTCTCCTTGTCGGCGACGCGCCAGCTGCCGGCGATCTCGCGGGCGCCGCTCTTCGTGACCACCACCATGCGGCAGCGTTCGCCCGTCGGGATGCCCGTGACCGAGGCGTTGAGGCGGATCCACTCGACGGCGGGCGTCACCCGGAGTCGCATCTCGCTGCCGCTCTGCGCACCGCGGCCCTCGAAGACCTTGCTGCTGACCGGCGGCGCCGTGGGAACGCCCGCCGTGGCGGTGGGCGCCGGCGGGGCGGCCTCCGGGATCCGGTCGCCGGTGTTCTGTCCGATGAGCACGCCGCCGCCGAGAACGGCCGCCGCGGCGACCGTCGCGGCCACGGTCAGGAAGGCGCGCCGCCGTACGGCCTGGGCGGCGCGTTCGCCGCGCACCTGCCGCAGCGTGCGCTGCAGCAGCAGGTCCCCGCCCTCGGGCGGTCCGTCGAGGAACGCCTCGGGGGGCACCTCGCCGAGCGCGGACTCCATGTCCCGCAGCTCCTCCAGTTCGGCGCGGCACCTCTGGCACGACGCCACGTGCTCGTCGACGGTCCGTACCTCCTGTTCGTCGAGAGCGCCGAGGACGTAGGCGCCGAGCAGCTCGCTGTCGTGTTCCTTGATGCTCATACCGCCACTCCCTTCAACCGCACGGCGCCCATCGCCTCCGGTCTGTCCGTGTACATGTCGCGCAGTGCCTTCAACGCATAGTGTGACCGGGACTTGACCGTCCCGGGTGGGATCCCGAGGCTCTGGGCGGCCTCTGCGACGCTCCTGCCCCGGAAGTAGATCTCCAGGAGCACGTCCCGGTGGTCGGGGGAGAGCCGGTCGAGCGCGTCCGCGACGACCATCGAGTTCACCACGTCCTCCGCGTGGTCCCGTTCGACGGGCTGGGTGGTGGGCGATTCGGCGACCTCCGTGGGGCGCACGGCCTTGGCCCGGTACCGGTCCGTGATGATGTTGCGGGTCACGGTGAGCAGCCATCCGCGCACCGATCCCTTGCCGTTGACCAGGGCCTCGGGGTGCTTCCAGGCCCGGATCAGGGTTTCCTGGACCACGTCCTCCGCGGCGCTGCGGTCGCCGGTCAGGCGCTGCGCGTACGCGAGGAGGGCTCTGCCGTGTTCCTCGTAGAGGGACCGGATCAGTGCCTCGTCACCGGTGTCCCTCTTCTGCCGACTGCGGAACCCCAATACCGCCATCCATCTCTCCGTCCTCTCCTGGGCCGACGCGATGGACACGGACAGCCGGCCGGGTCGGTTCAACCCGTTCTCGAAGTCGGCCGGATCGCCGTCACGCGGCCGTGCACCGGCGGTCCCGGTTGACGCAGCGCACGAGTTCCGCCATGCGGTCCGCGGTCATCACGTTCACGAACATGGCGTGGTCGGTCAGGGGGTCCCGGAGCTGTTCCGGGAAGGAGTCCACGGCGAACGGGACGCCGTCCGGGAGGTCGTACGTGAGGGTGACCCGCAGCTGCGGCACCGGGAACGTGGCCCTGGGGCAGGTGCCGTCGGCGGTGGGGAACCGGACGTGGGCGCGATGGCCCGGACTGTCGGTGGCGAGGCCGTCCCAGCAGCTCGGGAAGTCCAGGGTGCGGGTGGGACCGCTGCCCGGTGGGCAGCGCACGTAGCGGGTGCTGAAGCGGTCCGGATGGCCGGAGCAGCCCCACTGCGCGCGGGCGTCGGTGCTCGCGGTGGTGGCCGCGACCGGGTCGCCCGTCACCAGCCGCAGGAAGCGGGGCATGGCGACGACCGAGCTGGCCGGGTTGCCCCGGAACTCCACCCGCACCGACGAGGCCGTGAGGATCTCGCCGCTGTTGCCGTGCGCCCCGCCGCCGGGCTCGTGGGCGTCGGCGCCGGTGCGGTCGAGCCGGCGCAGCACGGGCCAGAAGTACGTGGACCGGTCACCGCCCGCGCAGGTGGTGTCGGCGGCGGCCAGGGTCTCGTCGGTGGACAGGGCGTCCGTGGACAGGTTGCCGACGTAGTCGTGCGTGTGGTGGGCGCCGTTGACGATGCCGGGGGAGACGACGACGTTGTCCGCGTTGCGGTGGCCGTCCTCATTGCGGCCGCAGTCGACGGTGTAGCTCCCGGTGGAGGCGTCGGGGCCCCCGACGGGTGCCGTGGACCGGGCGACCTGCGCCAGGTCCACGTACTGGTGCCCGGCAGGTGCGGCGGCCGGTCGTCCGGGACCGGCCGCGCCGAACGTGGCCACGCCCAGGCACAGGGACAACGCGAGCGTCACGGGCAGAACGCCCCAGAACAAGCGGGACTTGGGAGGGGGAAGAGAGATCCGCACGGGAGCAGGGTTCCATCAGCGGCCTGGGCGGGCAAGACGCCATGGACCGGGGCGGAATCGCGGTCGACCCCCTCGTCGGTGAACCTCAGCGGAACAACTGACCCCGTACGGCGCCCTCGGGGAACTCCCGGGTCGGCAGGTTCGCGTAGAAACCGGTCGGACCCTCCTTGAGCCGGGCGAGGAACGACGCGTCAGGGGCGCTGACGCTCCCGGAGATCCCGAAGATGTTCTTCGGCACGGGCGAGACGAACAGCGGCAGCCGCAAGGCCCCGTTCTCGCCCAGGGCCCCCTCGTGGACGTGCCCGGACAGCGGCGGTCCGGTGTTCACCCAGACCAGGGAGTAGTCGACACGGTCCGTCCGGGGGTGCAGGAACGTGGTGCTGTGACCGTCCGGATCGCCGGCCCGGTCCGGAGCGCCCGCCGGAACCTCCTGGCCGCCGTCCGCGAGCGCGCGGAGCCTGCCGCCCCGGATGACGCTGAGCGGGTTCACCGGCTTCCCGAGCGGCCGGAGCTGGCCACGGACGGCACCGCCGGGGAACGCCTCCGTGCGCAGGTCCACGTAGAAGCCGTCGGGATCGCGGCGGAGCAGTTCGGCGAGCGCGGGAGTGGACACCGAGGTCTGCCCGGCGGCGGAGGACACCGAGGCGGGCATCGGGGTGGTGAACAGCTCGGCCACGGCCGCCCCGGCGGCCCCTGCCCCGCCCCGGCGCAGGTGGGCCCGCGCCGGGACGTCGACGCCGTTCCAGGACAGGGCGAAGGTGACGCGGTCGCCCTTGACCTTGACGAGCGCGATGGCCCGGCCGTCCCGGTCGCCGGTCGCCGTCCCGCTCTTCTCCGGCACCCCTTGGTCACCGGTGAGGCGGGCCATCAGCGACACGGCGGGCGCCCGCGCCGCCAGGAGGCCGGCGGCCGGTGCCTGCCCTTCCCGCGAACCTCCGGCGCCGGAGCCGCCGTCGGCGGTCGCCGGGGTCGTACCGGTGAGACCGGCGAGCGCGATCACGGCGGCGACCACCGGGGTGAGCCTGCGCATGTCTGTCGTCCTTCCAGCAGTGGGGTCCTGTCGCGTCGAGCACGTGCGCGCGGGTCCACCGGTTCACCACCGCCCGTGCCGGCTCCGCTTGAACCCCGGCGGGTGCCGGGACGTGTGGGCCGCGGGGAACTCACCCCTCGCCATCACCCCGTACGAGAGAGGGCATCACCATGCGCGTCCACAAGGCACTGTTCGCGGTCCCGCTGGCGCTCGCCGCCTGCGGCGCCGGGAACGACGGCGGCACGGGCGACGGCGGCACCGGCGACGGCGGCGGGAGGAAGGCCGCGCCGAAGCCCGCACCCGCCACGACCGTCACCGTGGCGGACTCCGGCCTCGGCTCCATCCTGGTCGACGACAAGGGCCGCACCCTCTACGCCTTCACCAAGGACAAGGCCGCCGAGAGCACCTGCGACGCCGCGTGCATCGCCGTGTGGCCCGCGCTCACCGGTCCTTCCCCGGCCGCCGCCGGCCCGGGAGTCGAGGCGGCCCTGCTGCGCGAGGCCAGGAATCCCGGGGGCGCCGTGCACGTCACGTACGGGGACTGGCCGCTGTACTACTACGTCGGCGACGCGGCCCCCGGTGACGTCAACGGCCAGGGCCTGGACGGCGCGTGGTTCGCCGTCGCCCCCGACGGCAAGCTCGTCCGCAGGACCCCGTGACCGCGTCGGACCCCCGCCCGGACGGACGGGTGAACCGCCTCCCGCACACAGCCGTGCCTGGAGCGGGCGGGGTCCACCCGCCCGGCCACACGCACGGCGACACACGCGGGAGGAGCCTTGGCCGAGATCGAGATGCCGGGAGACGAGGTGGAACGCCTCGGCGGACTCCTGCGACGGGTGGTGGAGCTCATCGACACCAGACCGTCGGGTTTCACCGCCGAAGACGTCGGACCGCCGCTGGTGCGCCCCGGCAGCAACTTCGACGAGCAGTGGAACGACGGACGGACCCAGGTCAAGCGCAACACCAAGGACCTGCAGGACGCCTGCGAGGCCATCGTGAAGGCGTTCGACGACTTCGACCGGCAGATGGGCGAATCCCTGAAGGGCGACGGCAACGGCGGCGACCGCCCCGGCCGGTGACCGGCGCCCCGACGGCCGCGCCCGGGCCCGATCGGGCAGACCTGACAGAACGAGCTGAGGAGCACGGTCCCATGACCACTGGTTCGCCCACCTTCGGGATCGGCATCCCGGAGAACTGGACGGAGTACGACCTCCACGGCGACACCCTCGCCGAACGCCGCGCCGAGATGCTGCGGCACGCCCCGAGGAAGGAGGACCGGGACGCCGTCAACCAGGCGTTCCGCAGCGCGCGGCGCATCATGGACGGCGCCCGGCGGCGAGGAGCGGTCTACGCCGCGGGCACCACCACCATGTACGAGGACGGCCTGCTGATGGCGGGGCTGATGGTGTTCAGCGTGACGCCGCCGGCCGGCGCGGACTTCTCGGCGAGGGGTCTCGCCAAGGAGTTCTCCGCGAGCGGGGGCCGCCGCCGCGAGGGTACCTCCCGGACCCTCACGACACGGACGCTGCCGCACGTCGGTCCGGTCGGCCGGATGACCGGCATCGAGGAGACCGAGGTCGCCGAAGGCGTCTCGTCCAAACTGGTGGTGACGCACACCTTCGTACCGGTTCCCGGGGGTGAGCGCGTCCTGATCGTCACCTGCTTCAGCCCGAACATCCCGCTCGCCGAGCCGCTGTACGATCTCTTCGACGCCATCACCTCGACGTTCGCCTTCGGCGACGGGGATCCGACGGCCGAGGGCACGGGGACCTGACCGGAGCCGACTTCGGAAGCGAGAGGGGCCCGGGGTGCGAGCGGGCAAACCCCCCCCGCCGCCGGGGGGGCCGGCGGGGAGCCCCCCCCCCCCCGCCGGGGCCCCCCCGCGGGGTGACGCCCGACGCCCCCAAGGACAGCTAG
>NZ_JBHYKM010000028.1:12501-17183 GCF_042741435.1 Streptomyces sp. NPDC058955
GCCTGGGGCGCGGGGGACCCCACGGCCGTGGGCAGGGGGACCTGCCGGGACCCGACTTCGTACGCGCGTGGGCCGGGTGTCCCTTTCGCAACCCGGGGCCCTTCGGCGTGCGGTGACGGCGGTCAGCCGGCCGCCGGCGCGGGGACCCGGACCGTGGTGAACCGGCCGTCGCCGAGCTGGACGTGAGCACGTCCCGGCGCGCTGTCCTGGCCGAGGAGGCCGCGCGGGAGGCGGGCGCCCACCAGCTCGCCGTCGCCGGTCGCCCGCGGCGCGAGCAGGGCACCGCACCGGTTGCGGCGCACGACCGCCTGCCAGCCGCCGATGCCGCCGAGCAGCGCCTCGTTGTTGCCGGCCACGATCAGGCCCCAGCCGTCCCCGGCGCTGCCCCGGGCCAGGGCGGCGAAATCGTGGTCCAGCTCCGAGTTGATCATCATCTCGGCGTCGTCGACGAGAATGGCCCCCGCCGGGGTGTCCACCCGGCCGAGCGCGCTGCGGAAATCGGCGACCGCGACGTCCACGTCGGTGAAGACCTCGACGACGCCCGGCCGTCCGGCCAGCCGGCGCAGCGGCGAGGTGCGCGGCGCGATCACCACGATCTTCGTGCCGAGCTCCGTCAGCGACCGCGCCATGGTGAGCAGGACCGTGCTCCGCCCCGATCTGGGCGGCCCGGCGATCACGAAGGACGGCACCTGTGACAGGTCCGTGCCGAGCGCGGCCAGTTCGTCCCCGCCGACGCCGACCATCGCCCACAGCGGCGAGACGTCCTTCGGCCTGCGCGCGAGCGCCTCCGCGAAGTCCAGCTCGTCGGGGAGCACCTCCACCCGGAACGGCCTGCGCGGCGCGGCCACGCCGCTGTCCCGTGCCCGGAGCCGCTCGGCGAGCGCGCCGAGCGCCCGGGCCTGGCCCGCGCCGTCGGCGTCCTCGTCGGAGAGCAGGGCGACCTGGACGCTGTTGCCGTCCTTGGCGAGCACGCCGCGTCCCGCAGGCAGATCCTCGGGAACCGTCCGGGAGGTGAGCCCGACCATGGAGTAGTCGGACCGGTCGTTCAGACGCAGGACGAGCTTGTCCTCGGTGTGCGAGGAGAAACGGTTCTGACCCAGGATCCGGTCCCCGGTCGGCACCACGTGGACGCCGACACCGGCGCCCTCCCGCAGCAGCAGCGTCATCGCGTCCATCACCGAGCCCTGGTCGTAGGCCGAGAAGACCCGCTCGAACGCCTCGAAGCGATCGACGAGCAGAACGATGTGCGCGGGCCGCTCCTCCTCGGGCAGGGTGCGGCGCAGCTCGCTGAGATCGGCGACCCCCTGCCGGCCGAGGAGCTCACGGCGCCGGCCGACCTCGGCACCCAGCCGGTTCAGCAGACGCACCACGCGCTCGACCTGGCCGCGGTCCACCACCGCACCGCAGTGCGGCAGCGCGGTGAGCGCCTGCAGCGCGCCGTTGCCGCAGTCGAGGCCGTACAGGTGCACGTCCGCGCAGCTGTGGGCCCCGGCCAGGGCCGCGGCCAAGGTGCGCAGGGTCTGGGACCGGCCGCTGCGGGCCGAACCGATCACGTACAGATGGCCCATCTCGTCCAGGGAGAACGAGAGTTCGCGCCGCGCCTGCTCCGTGGGCACGTCCACGATCCCGTACGCCACCGGGGCAAGACCTCCCCGCTCGCCCTGCGGCCGACCGGCCTCCGGGCGCTCGGCCAGGTCGGCGAGGGCGAGGTCGGCGAGGGCGAGGGCGGCGGGCAGCGGAGGGAGCCAGGGGCGGCGGGCCGGCGGCACGGAGAGCCGCGCGGCCGCGCCGCGTACCGCCTCGACGAGGACGGAGAGGTCGGTGACCGGCTGGAAGGCGTCCTCCCGGGCCGGAGGGCGGGGCACCGGGTCGCCCAGGTCCTCCCAGTGCAGCTCGGTGAGGATCGGCGCCGGGCGGTTCTCGTCCCTCGACGCCGGGTCGGGGCGGCGGCCGCCGATCCGGCCGGTCTGGAACGGCAGCAGCGCCGCGTGCCCGAGCCGGGCGTGGGCACGGCCGGGCGTGCGGGGCGAGAGCTGCCCGGAGTCGGGGGCGTCGATGATGTCGCGGCTCTCGCTGGTGTCGGTGGTGCGCAGCGCGATCCGCAGGTTGGTGTTGGCACGGATGTCGGAGGTGACCGCGCCGGACGGACGCTGGGTGGCGAGGACCAGGTGGATGCCGAGCGAGCGGCCCCGCTGGGCGATGTTGACGAGGCCGGACACGAAGTCGGGGAGCTCCCGCACCATCGACGCGAACTCGTCGATGACCAGGACGAGCCGCGCCAGCGGGGCGAGCCCGGGCTGCCGGGCGCGCTTGTCGGTGTAGTCGTCGATGTCCTTGGCCGCCGCCTCGGCGAGGATGTGCTCGCGCCGCTTCAGCTCGGCACCGAGCGACACCAGGGCGCGCTCGACCAGATGGGTGTCCAGATCGGTGACCATGCCGACGGTGTGCGGCAGGTCCTCGCACTCGGCGAAGGCGCTGCCGCCCTTGTAGTCGATCAGGACGAAGTTCAGTTCGTCCGGCCGGTTGGCGACCGCGAGGCTCGCCACGAGGGACTGGAGCAGCTCGGACTTGCCCGAACCGGTGGTGCCCGCGATCAGCGCGTGCGGGCCGTCGGCGGACAGGTCGACGGCGAACGGACCGTCCACGCCCTCGCCGAGGACGGCACGGGTGCCGCGCCCCGCGATCACCCAGCGGGCGGCGACGGCGTCGGCGGTGGGCGGTTCCAGACCGAGCACGTCGAGGAGGCGGGCGGAGGCGGGCAGCAGGTTCTCCTGCGTCTCGTCGCCCACGTCACGCAGGGGCGCGAGCGCCCGAGCCACGCCCACGCACCAGGAGCGGCCCGGCGCATCCATGAGGACCTCGTCGACGGGGTCGGCACTGTCCTGCTCGACGCGCAGCCGGGTCGGGCCGGCCACGGCGACGGCCCGGCACTCCTCGGGCAGCAGCCGCGCCTCGTCGTCCACGCAGAGCGCGTACACGCCGACGGCCGGGCCTTCGCGCAGGATCTGGACGACACCGGGCAGGGAGCGCAGCCGGCGCGCGCCGTCGAGGACCACGAGGATGTCGGGCTCGCCCGCGGCACCGCCACGGGGGGCCCGGTCCCCGGCCTCCCGCCGGGCCGCGATCACGGCGGTGAGCTCGGCGACGCGCCGGCCGACGGACTCGGCGCTCGCGCCGACCAGGGTGAGGGTGTCCTCGCCGAGGGGCGCGCAGTGCGGCAGCCAGTGCACCCACGACCAGCGGTCGGCGCCCGACGAGCCGGACAGCACGCAGATCCGCAGGTCGGACGGGCTGTGCAGGACGGCTGCCTGGGCGATCAGCCAGCGCGCGAGCGGCTCGGCGGAGGCGCCTCCGGCGATGCCCATGACCCCCGACTCGCGCAGCGGGACGGTGACGGGCACGGCGTGGGTGGTGCGGTGGATCCTGCGGCGGTGTTCCGGCTCGGCGGGGTCCTGGAGCTCCACGAGGGCGGGCCGGTCCGCGGCGCCGAGCCGCATCAGCAGGAAGTCGTCGTCGCGCCAGCGGCGCTCCCACAGACGCTGGCGCGGGCCGGCCGCGATCAGCAGGGCGGACGCCGGGTCGGGGGCGGCGAGCCGGCGGGCCCGCTGCTCGGCGAGGACCGCCTCCGTGACGTCCTCCTCCAGGGCCGCCTTGCGCTCTTCGTACTCCTTGAGCTGCTCCTCGTGACTCTCCTTCCCCCGGCGCTTGTTGGAGAGCTGGGAGGCGATGGCGATCACCGGGGAGAGCAGGCCGAAGATCAGGAACCGGGGGTTGTTGAAGATCGCGAACGTGACGGCGGCCATCAGCAGCGGCGTGAAGACCAGCGCGAGCTGGAGCTTGTTGCGGGCGGGCTTGCCGGGCGCGACGGGGAGCTGGAAGCGGTTGGCGACCGGCGGGGGCAGCAGCCGGGGCGGCCGGTTGTAGTCGAGGCCGAGGCCGTCGTCCGAGGGCTGGAGCGCGGCGTCGGGCCGTGAGGGTCCGGCGAGTTCGAGCAGGACGGGACCGGCCGAGAGGACGCCGCCGAGCGGCCACGGGGTCCAGTCCCGCACGTCGGTGCCGTCCCGCGTGATCCCGTCCTGCTGTGCGGGCCGCACGGTCGCGGTGCCGTCGGCGAGGACCTTCAGACGGGCGGCGGTCCCGGCGAGCCCCTCGGCCTCGAGGCGGATCCGGCAGGACGCGGCGGAACCGATCTCGTAGTCGCCGGGCGGGAGCCGGAACACCACTCCGGCGTCGGCTCCTCCGACGCCGCGCAGCTCCACCACCCCGTCCGGCTCGGGGCCCGCCTCGGGCGCGGGGGCGCCCAGGGACAGCAGGCTGCCCGGGCGCAGGGCCGCCGAGGCCACCGGCTGGTCGGCGGGGAGCGGAGCGGCCCCGAGATAGAGGACGGGCCGCTCCTGGGGTGCGCCGCCGCGCAGTCGCCGGTGCAGGTGCTCGGCGAGTTCGCCCGCGGGGGACTCGGGATCGGCCTCGATCATGATGTCCGCGGTCCGGCCCTGTTCCGGGTCGACGGCGGTGACGGTCAGGCGCATCGTCAGTGCTCCTTGGGCACGATGGTCACCAGAGGTGCGGGGGTGGGGGAGGAGCCGTGCGGGGCCGGGCGGGAAGGGGGGTGCGGGCGGGCCCGCCCGCGGGGGGCGGGGGGAGCCCCCGCGGCGGGCGCCCCAGTGGGGGGGGGACAGGGG
>NZ_JBHYKM010000028.1:17192-26526 GCF_042741435.1 Streptomyces sp. NPDC058955
TCGGGGGGCTGGTGGGTCCCCGGGGGGGGGGGGGGGGGGGAGGAGCCGTCCGGCCCGGTCCGGAACGGGGGTTCCGGCCGGCCCGGCCGACGGCGTGCGGGGTCAGCCCCGGAGGCTGGCTCCCATGTCGGTGTCGAACTGGGTGATGCCCTCGCCGTACTTCTTGATGTACTCGGAGATGCCCGTCAGGCCCTCGGTGACCTTGCCGTAGTTCGCCATGTACTCCTCGACGAACGGCTTGAAGTCGCGCTGGGCGGAAGGGGTGTTGTAGCCGTCGGCGGTGAGTGCGTCCAGGTCGGTCTTGATCTTGTTGAGCTGGGCGACCGCTGCGTCGTACTCGTTCATGGTCTGCAGGGCGGCGGACGCGGTCTTCTCGTCGTTCACGAGGTAGTCGGCCATGGTGGTGTCTCCCGTTCCCGGTCGGTGGTGCGGACTTCGGATGTGTGGACCCGCGCCCTCAGAACGGAGGGTTCGGGGAATCGGTTCAGACCTTGACGGGGGCTTCTTCCGGCGGGTTCGCCAGCGCGGTGTCCTGGGCGGCGTTGAGGCCCCCCAGGACCTTCTGGGGGAGCGCGCCGAGCGGCACCTCGGGGCCCTTGGTCTTGAAGCCGTTGTCGTTCTCGACCTTCTTGCCGGCGAGGGAGTTCCCCACGCCGTGACCGAGTTTGATGCCCGCGTTCTCCAGCGCGGTCTGGGCGTCGGCGCCGTTGGCGCCCACCTCGTACCCGACGCTCACGGCCTGCGACACGGCCCCCTTGAGGATGCTGGTGAGGGCCTCGTAGCCGTACTCCCGCAGCTCGGTGACGGAGGTGGGGCCCCCGGCGGTGGCGTGGTAGTCGTGGATCGGCGTGTGCTGTTCGTTGTACGAGCCCGCCGCATCGAGCTTGTTGACGGTCTTCCCGTTGCCGTCGGTGACCTCCACGGCGCCGTTGTTCTTGAGGTCGACCTGGAACGTGGACTGGTTGCCGCCCTGGTCGGTGACGGTGACGGTGCCCTTCACTCCGTCACCGGTGACGGTGAACGTGGTGTTCTCGCCCGCGGTGTTGCCCGTGAAGGTGGCGGTGCCGTCGGCGTGCTGCGTGATGGTCACCGTGCCCGCCGCGTCGGTGGTGGTGGCCGTGCCGTGGGCGACGGTGGTGGTCGGGCCGGCACCGCCGGGCGGCGTGACGACGGGCTGGGTGCCCGGCCCGCCCGTGACGGTCGTGCCGTCGCCGAGGGTGACCTGCTGTCCGGCGCCCGGCTGCGCCGGCGCAGCCACGCCCGGACCGCCGAGGGTGCCGTCCGGGCCGATGGTGACCTTGTCCTGCGGGCCGTTGCCGCCGCCGGCGACGGAGACCTCGAACGTGCCGCCACCGGTGGCCTTCACGTCGAAGGGGCCGCCGTGGACGGTGCTGCCGTCCTTGCCGCCGACCGGGACGTCCAGGATCGGGCCCGCGTGGGCTCCGTTGCCCCCGTTCCCGCCGTTCCCGCCGATCCCTCCGATCGTGAAGGTCTCCGGGCCCGGGGCGGGGGCCGGGTCGAGGGGGTTGTGGGGGCCGTCGAGGACGCCCGACTTCTGTCCCGGGGTGCCTGCGTTCGCCACGTCTCCGGGGCTCTTGGACAGGGTGGTGTTCCCGGTGCCGACGGTGGTGCCGCCGCCGAAGAACCCGTCGTGGTGCAGGGTCGGCCCGCCGCCCGGTGTGGGCACGGTGATGCCGCTGTTGCCGTCGCCGGCCACGGTGCTGATGGGCGTCTGGCCCGGGCCGTTGCCGAGGGGGTTGCCCGCCGTGTCGATCGGGGTGTTCGTAGCGGGGTCGACGTGGGTGCCGGAGGGGCCGAGGCCGGTGGTGCCGCCGGGCGCGAAGCTGCCGGAAGCCGGTCCGTACGTGACCGAGAACTCGCCCTCGGGGCCGTTCGGGTTCGGCCCGTGGACGACGGTGCTGCCCGGCTCCGAGACCGGGTCGGCGCCGTGGGTGGTGATGGTCGGTCCGTTCGGTCCGTTGGCCAGGGTGTTCTGGCCGCCCGTCATGTCCGGCGAGCCGAACAGTCCCCAGCCCTCCTGCTGCGGCGTGTGCACGGTCACCTGGGTGTTCGTCGCGGTGATGGCGGCGTCGCTCGGCGAGTCGTGGACGGTCAGCTGCCCGTTGTGGTCGATGCCGTGGCCGACGCCGGACTCGTGGTGGACCGTGGTGGCGGTCGGGCCGTTCCCGTCGTTGCCGAGGGTGGTCGTGAAGCCGTCCGACGCGTACGTGACGGTCTGGCCGTCGGTGGTGAGCGTGGCGCCGTTGCCGTTGGTGACCGTCGTGGGCGCCTGCGCGCCCACCGGCCCGATGCCGCCGGGCGCGGCTGCGGGGGGCGGCGGCACCTGGGTGCCGGAGCCGTCGGGGTTCTGCGTGGTGATCGTCCCGTCGGGGCCGGAGGCGACCGTGGTGGTGGCGCCGGGAGCGGGCTGGTGGGTGAAGATGACGCCCCCGTCCGGGCCGGCGGTGGTGGTGACGCCCTGGCTGTCGATGCCGTTCGCCGCGACGTGGGCCTGGGCCCCGCCCGCGCCGGTGTCGGTGAGCGTGGCCACGGGGTTGCCGTTCGCGTCGGCGCCGGCCGTGATGGTGACCGGGCCGTCGGTGACGGTCCCGGTGTGGTCCACGCCGAAAGCGCCGCCGTCGTCCGCGGCGGTCGTGCCGTTCGGCCCGCTGGTGACGGTGGTGTGAGGACCCGCCGGGGCCTGGGTGGTGACGCTGCCGTCCTGGCCGATGGTGCCGCCCGCGACCTGGCTGCCGTCGACGAAGGTCTGGACGCCGTCGCCGGTGAGGGTGGAGGTGCTGCCGCCAGGGGTGGTCACCTGCGTCGGGACGTCCCCGGTGGCCGGGGCGACGGTCACCGCCG
The DNA here is from genome assembly GCF_042741435.1 of Streptomyces sp. NPDC058955. Classification (NCBI taxonomy): domain Bacteria; kingdom Bacillati; phylum Actinomycetota; class Actinomycetes; order Kitasatosporales; family Streptomycetaceae; genus Streptomyces; species Streptomyces sp. NPDC058955. The sequence goes on from NZ_JBHYKM010000028.1 coordinate 20,055, forward strand.
CGGGACCGCCCCGGGGACCGGCCGTGATGGGCCCGTCCGGGCTCGTGCCGACCGACGTGCCGTCGTGGCTGATCGTCGTGGCGCCCCCGGGGCCCTGGTCGACCTGGACGGGATCGAGCGTGCCCGCCGATCCGGTGGTGCCGCCCGGGCCGTGCGTCGCCTGGAGGGGACCGGAAGTGACGGTCGTTCCGCCGGCACCGACCGTCACCGTGGTGCCGGAGCCCGCGCCGCCGACCGTGACCGTCTGGCTGCCGGTTCCGGCCGGCGCCGACTTCGTGACGGTGCCGTCGTCGTGGACGCTGGTGGTGCTGCCGTCGGCGGTGGTGACCTGCGTCGGGACGTCCCCGGTGGCCGGGGCGACGGTGACCGCCGCGGGACCGCCCCGGGGACCGGCCGTGGTGGGCCCGTTCGCGCTGGTGCCGACCGACGTGCCGCCCTGGGTGACGGTCGTGACGCCGTTCGGGGCCTGGTGCACCTGGACCGGGTTCGGGCCTCCGACGCTTCCGGTGATGCCGTTCGGGCCGTGACTCGCCTGGATGGTGCCGGAGTTCACGGTCGTGGTGCCGTTGCCGATCGTGACCGTGGTGCCGCCGGTGCCGTGGACGGTGACCGTGTGACCGCCCGCGGCGTCGACGGCGACGGTGGTGTTGCCGATGTCCACGGCGTTGCCGGGGGTCGGCTGCGGGACCCCTGGTGTCACCGGGTTGCCCTGGGCGTCGTTGGCCGTGAGCGTGCCGTCGGAGCCGACGTGGATCTCCTGACCACCGTGCGCGATGCTCGCCGAGCCGTCAGGACCGACCGTGGTCGAGCCGGCGACGGTGACGCCGTCGGCGCCGTGACTGATGCCGCCGAAACCGAACCTGCCGTTCGGGTCGAGGGACAGCGAGGTGCCGTCGGGCGCGCTGAACGTGACCTCGAACGGCGAGAACGCGATCGACCCGCCGTCGCCCGTGGCGGTGCCGCCGCCGTTCCCGTCGGTCGTGATGCCGCCGGTGGTGAGGCTGCCGTCGGTGCCGATCGACACCACCGGCTGCCCTCCCGGCGGGGTCACGGCGAGCGTGCCGTCGGTCCCGTCGAACTGGATGGTCTCGGGGGCGGGCCCGCCGGTGGTCACCGTGAACCCGGTGGGGTCGAGCGTGGTGGCGGGGCCGCCGGGCGTGGTGATGGTGGCGCCGCCCGCCGGGGAGATGACGGTGGTGACGCCGCCGTCGGTGACGGTGAGCGGTCCGCCCGTGCCCGGCGGCGGCAGGGTGACGGTCTGGCCGCCGACGTCGCCGTGGGCGACGGTCACCCCGCCGCCGCCCACGGACACCTGGGTGCCGTCCGGCAGGGTGGCGCCGCCGCCCAGGTCGCCCGCAGCGGCGTTGATCGTGGTGTTCCCGAAGGTCACGTCGACGGTTCCGCCGACCGGGTCGTGGACGGCCACCGGCTGGCCGTCGCCCCCGGGGTTGCCGAAGACCGAGGTGACGCCGTTCTGGTTGCCGACGTTCAGCCCGCCGCCCGCGACCGACGTGGAACCGGCGTGGTCGGTCACGGAGAGACCGGTCGGTGTGGTGATCGTGTGGTTGCCCACGGTGAACTCCGGCGTCGGGCCTCCGTCGCCGGGCGAGCTGAACGTCGTGGTGCCCGCCGCGTCCTTCGTGACGCTGCCGAAGGGGCCCGAGGTCGTGAAGGTGCCGCCCGGTCCCAGCTCCGTGGAGAGCGCGGGCTTGGCGGACTGCGCGGGCGCGAACTCGCCGCCGAACAGGCCGGCGGCCTTCTCCTTGAAGGTCGGGCCCTCGATCGGGGTGTCGACCGTCGTCGTGGTGCCGTCCGACGTGATGGTGTCCCCGGCCGGGCTCGTGATGGTGTTCGTGCCGTTCGTGGTCGTCGAGGTGAAGCCGTCCGGCGTCGTCGTCTTGGTGGAGGTCGTGTCGCCGGCCGGCGGCGCGAAGGGGAGGTCGTCGGCCGGAGGGGCCTTGTCGGGCTTCGGCGCCGGCGGGGTGGTCTTCGTCTCGGTCTTCGTGCCGTCGGGTGTGGTGACCTTCGTCTTGACCTCGCCCGTCGACGGGTCCGCCTTGGTGGTGCCGTTGATGCCGTGGAAGCCGGTCTTCTGTCCCATGCCCTTGGTGTCGACGAACAGGACGTTGCCCGGTTTAAACCGGCCGTTGACGACGCCCAGGCTCTCCAGCGAGAACGCCTTGTCGATGTTGCTCTTGAACTTGCCCTTGGTGACGAAGGCGTCCTTGACGCTGTTGGCGAACTTCGTCCCGCCGAAGAGCGTGAGCGTACCGGCCGTGGCCGCGCCGAGCGCCGCGCCCTTGGCCGCCGACGCGGCGTCGAACTTCTTCCCGTCGATGAGCGCCGTCAGGCCGCTCGCCAGGAACCCCAGGGCGAACTCGGTGCCCGCGTCCAGGGTGAACTTGGCGCCGAGCGCCAGCGCGGGCGAGGTCTTGAGGCCGACGAGCCCCTTCGCCAGCGGGTCGATGATCTTGCGCGTGAACGTCGACCCCTTCAGGGCGGCCGAGACCGCCGCCGAGGCGGTCCCGACCCCCTTGCCCACCTTGGCCAGGAACGGCGCGAACTTCGCCAGCTTGCCCGCCGCCGCGACGACCTTGCCGAGCCCGCCGAGCAGCACACCGCCGGGCACCAGGGTGAGCAGACCGATGATGATGTCCCCCGCGTCGATCTTTCCCTGCGACACCATGCGGATCACCGAGACCGCGAACAGCACCGCACCCAGGATGAGACCCACCACCGGCAGGAACACGGCCACGATCGCGACGAGGATGCCGGCGATGATCTCCACGAACGGGTTGTCCGCGAGGAAGTCGCCGAACGCCTTGAAGAAGTCACGCGCCGGAACGGCCTGTTCGGCCGCGTCGTCGAGGGTGACGGTGGCCTTCCGGGACCCTTCCTCCCGCAGGCGCCGCGCGTCGAGGCCGAGCGCCACCGCCGCCGACAGCCGCTCCTTCGCTGCCTCGACCTCGCCCCGTCGCGTCCGGTGCGCCTCCGCCTGCTCCGGAGTGGCGTCCGCGGCGAGTGCCGGGACCTCCGCGCCGGCGGTCCCGGCCACCTCCTGCCCCTGGTCGATCGCGCGGTCCAGCATGTCCTGCGCGTCGGTCAGGGTGACGGCGTACTCGCCGTACGCACCCGCCGCCGTGCGGAAGGAGTCCCTGGTCTTCTCCAGGAGCCCCGGCAGATCCTTGCCGATCCGTGCCTTCAGGGCCCCCATCGCCTCGCCCTTGCCCCGGCGGATCGCCCCGTCGTCGCGCAGCAGGTCGACGGCCTCGCCCGCCCCGTCGCCCAGCTCCTGATAGGTCCTGGCCAGCGCAGTGATCGCCTCAGGGTTCCCCGGAGTGGGGTCCTCCCCGAAGCCGAGCACCTCCCAGCCCGTGGTGTGCCGACGCGCCATCTTCCACTCCTCCCGCGTACGAGCCCGTTCGGCACCACCTCACGAGACGCCCCGCGATGTGGTTCAGACACTCGGTCCGGCCGCGATTGAACCGACCCCGCGCCGGGCCCGTTTGACGGCCGACGCGACCTGAGCGGCGCGTCACCCGGCCCCACTCGGAGGAGGACGAGAAAGATGCGCGACGCCCCCAGAAGGACGCACGACGCACGACGGACGGCGCCGCGGCGCACGGCATGGGTGACGGCGCTGTGCGGCCTCGCGGCCGTGACGGCACTGGCACTGCCCGCACCCGCACACGCCCGGGAGACCGCGCGCGTCCCCGTCTCCGCCCCCGCGCTCGGCCCCGTCCGGGCCCCGGGCTCGGCCCCCGCCCTCGGCTCCCTCCCCGGGGCGCCCCGGGCCGACGAGCTCACGAAGTACTACGTCATCAAGTCCCCGCAGAACAACGGCGGCGAGCAGGAGACGCTGTTCGAGATCGCGCGGCGCACGCTCGGCGACGGGAACCGCTTCGAGGAGATCCTGGTCCTCAACAGCGGGCGTCCGCTCCCGGACGGCTCGGCGTTCGTGAGCCCCGAGCAGCTCGTCCCGGACTTCCCGCTCATCCTGCCCGAGGACGCGAAGGGGCCGGGCGTCGAGTTCGGCGTACTGCCCGACACCGCCGACGGGACGACGCCGCGCTCCGCGCAGAGCGCGCCCCCGACACCCCGCACGGCGGCCGGCCGGGGCACCGGAACCCTCGGCGCGTTCGGCGACCGGGACACCCTTCCCTGGCTGATCGGCGGCATCGCGGGCCTCGCCGCGCTCACCACGGTCATCGTCGCCCGACGCCGCATCGGCCGGATCGCCCGCACCGCGGGCACCGGAATCGCCCGGGGCGCCCGCGTGTTGAGGCCGCGACTGCCCCGCGGCCTGGCACTCGCCCTCCGGCGCCGCCGCCGGGCCGCGCTGGCCCGCCGGCTCGCCGCCGACACCCGTACGCCGGTGGTCGTACGGCAGGCCCTGCGCGAACTCGTCCCCGCCGACACGGAGGCGAAGGCCGAGCGTCCGATGCGCGTCTACAGCGTCCTCGCCGAACCCACGAGACTGCTCGCCTCGGTGTCGGGCGCGCACACGGCCCCGGCACCGTGGAACCCGATCGAGGCCAACCGCTGGGAGCGCGCGGGGCTGCCGTCCGCCGTCGACGACGACCCCGCGGGCGACGTGACCCTGGCCCTGCCGCACCTGGCCCGGATCGGGGTCAGCGACCGGGGCGCCCAGGCCATGGTGGACCTCGGACAGATCAACGGAGCACTCAGCATCAGCGGCGACCTCGCCGTCGCCCAGGACACCGTGGCGGCACTGGTCCGCGGACTCCTCGAACTGCCCCGACAGCGCACGGTGGTCGTGTCGGTCGACCCGAGCACCACCGCCCTGCCCGGCCTCAACGGCCTGGTACGGGTCCGCTCGGTCGCCGAGGTACGGGGCAAGGCTCCCGAGCAGATCCTCAACTCCGCCGAGGAACTGGGCGTCGGCCTGGTGCGCGGCGCCGCCCGCAGCGGAGAGGTCACCGGATTCGTCGTCCTCCAGGACCCGCCGACCGCCGAGGAGGCCCGGGCCCTCGCGGACCTGTCCGCGCCCGCGGGCGGCGGCTGGATCGTCCTCACCGTGGGCGACGTCCCCGGCGCGCACTGGCGGTGGTACGCGGAGTCCGACGGCGGCGTGGACCTCGGCGTCCTCGGCCTCCGGGTGATCGTCCCCACCCAGACGCCGGCGGGGGCGGGCACCGGACGCGTGTGACGCCCCACGAAACCCGGCCGGAAAAAGAAAATCCCCCGGAACTGAACCGCCCCACCGATCGGGCCGTTTCCGAAGTGACGCGCCGCAGGACGACACCTTTCCCCGCGGCGGCCCGAAGGGACATCCGCACCGGAGACTCCGCCCCGGCAGTCGGCCGACCTCCTCCCCACTGCCGGGGCGGGCACCACTCGGCACAGAGATCAGAAGCCAGAAGCCAAAAGTCAGCAATCAGCAATCAGGAATCAGAAGAAGAAGAGAGGAACTCCCATGCGCAAGAACACTGTTGTCCCGTTCGCGATGGCGGTCGCGACGGTCATGATGACGGCGGCCTGCGGAAGCGCGCCGAGCACCACGGCGACCACCGCCACCTCGCCTCAGACCCCGGCCGCGGCGGCCGGCGGGGCGCAGCCCTCGCAGGCAGGGAGCGTCAGCGTCTGGAAGAGCGCCGAGCTCGGGCCGGTGGTGACGGACGGCGCGGGCTTCACCCTCTACCGCTTCGACCAGGACACGGCCAATCCACCCACCTCGAACTGCGCGGGTGACTGCGCCGCGACCTGGCCCCCGGCGCTCGCCGACGACGCGAAGGCGGGCCGCGGACTGGACCCGGCGCTGCTCGGTTCGGTGAAGCGCGCCGACGGCACCAGGCAGCTCACGCTCGCCGGCTGGCCGCTGTACCGCTACGTGCAGGACACGGCCCCCCGCCAGACCCGCGGACACGGCATCGGCGGCACCTGGTTCGCGGCCGCGCCCGACGGCACGAAGGCGCAGCAGACGACGAGCGAGCCGAGCCGGCCCGGCCGACCGAGCGAACCGAGCAAGCCGAGCGAGCCGCAGGACCTGCCGGCCCTGTCCACGGTCGACGACGAGAAGCACGGCCGGATCGTCCGCGACGGCAAGGGCCGTACGCTCTACCGCTTCACCATGGACACCGCCTGGCCGATGAAGTCCGCCTGCGAAGGCGCCTGCCTCGACGTCTGGAAGCCCGCCAAGCTCGTCGACAAGAACGACATCAAGGGCATCGATCCGAAGCTCCTCATCCCGTACACCCGCCCCGACGGCACCCAGCAGCTCACCCTCGACTGCTGGCCGTTGTACTGGTACACGGGCGACAAGAAGCCCGGTGACACCACCGGCCACGGGGTGAACGGCACGTGGTTCACGGTCCGCCCCGACGGAAAACTGGCCAAGTGACCCAGAAGCCCCGGAGAGGACACGGCGGGGGGGGCCCCCGTGGGGCCCCCCCCCCGGTGCGCCCCCCGCCGGACCCCCCCCCGGGCCCCGGGAAGAAAGCCAGGGGGGCCG
>NZ_JBHYKM010000028.1:26536-72949 GCF_042741435.1 Streptomyces sp. NPDC058955
TTAATATGGCCTTCGCGCCCTCTCGCCCCGGTTTCGAACGGGGGGGGGGCACCCCGTGGGGCGCCGGCGGGGGTGTCCGCCCCGTCCGTTCCCCCCGGCCGGCCTCGTCTACGATCGCGAGGAGCGCGAACACACGCCACACCCCCGGGCCCGGAACAGGGTCTCCCGAAGAAGGACGAGGAGCAGCATTCGTGTACCTGGACGACGCTCATCCCCTGTGGGACAAGCACTCCGGTGGATCGGGCCACGACGGTCCCGACTGGACGGCCGACGACCACGCGCGGGCCGTGGCCTACTACCAGGCGCTGTCCACGACCGCACAGCAGATCTTCGACTACCTGTGCGCCACCCCCGGACGCCTGGTCCCCTGCGACGAGATAGTCGAGCGGTTCGACCTCAACCCCGACGGCACCAAGAACAACCCCAACGTGCTGGCCGGCTACATGAACACGGCGGGCCGCGCACGCAGGGAGGCGGGACGCCGCTTCCCCTTCCACTGGTGGGAAGCCGAAGGCGGCGCCGACTACGCGGTGAAGCAGTCCGTCGCCACCCTCTTCGCAGCGGCCCTGGAGGCGTAGGCGCGGGTGCGAGGCCGCCGGAACCGACGCTTCTGGACGCCGGTGACCGGTGATGCGGCGCACGGCTACGGGCTCGTGCGGGCGCCGTGGGCGTCGCAGGGGAGCGGGCGGTTCGGGTGGTCCTGGGCGTAGTCCTCGCCGATGTCGTCCACCGTGTCCTCCATGGCCGTGCTGGAGATGTGGATCTGCCCGGAGAACGGTCGGTCGATGTCCTCGATGAGGAGGAGCGAGCCGGTGAACAGGGCGGTCAGGACGCACAGCAGCACGAGGTGCGACGGCCCGCGTCTGGCGGGCAGGCCGAAGGCGAAGGCGCCGATCGTGGCGGCGAGCGCGACGACCATGAACCAGTAGACGACGTGCGGGATCGCCGGAGCCGCCTCGGCCAGGCGGGCCTGGCGGGCGACGGAGCGCTCGTCGTCGGCGTCGACCAGCAGGCCCAGCGTGTCGGCGTCCGTGCGGGCCAGCTCCTTGAAGTGGCGGCGGAAGTCCGAGGACCACACGGACGCCTCAGGGGCCTTCTCGCCGTTCCTGTCCATCTGCGGCCACTCGTAGGCGAGGATGGCGCGGGCGTAGCAGACGGCGTCGGCCTGGATGTGCTCCCGCTGGGGCTCGGGGGCGTAGTCGGCCACCTCGTAGAGCTGGTCGACGCGGTGGGCCTCGGCCCCCACGGCCACGCCGGCCGAGCCGAAGGACTCCGCCGCGACGACGATGACGAACGCCACGAGGAGGACGGCGAGCGTCTCCAGCGGGCTGACGAGGTCGCTGACGGACGCCTCTTCCTCGTCCCCCTTCGGGGACGCCCGTCGACGCCGGTAGTGGTTCGCCGCCAGCCCGAAGGCGAGTGCGGCGGCCATCGCCGCGATGGTGATGATGGTCAGCATGCCCAGGCCCCAGACAGAAGGTCGGTCGACTTTCGGCCACCCCCACCGACCAGCCGATCACACCGGAATCGCTCCGGCGGGAACGACGCGCCCGCGATGCTCCATGCAGCCCATGGGGCTCGCACGCGCCGCGCCGACGCGTGCCGTGGCGTGACGGATCCGCGCCGGGGCCTGACCGCGGACCGAGCAGAGGCGGGCGCGCGGACCGGCGCCGACCGGCGGGTTTCGATGCCGGTGGGCCGTACACCGGCGGCGTCGAGCGCATGCGATCGCTCCGCCCGTCACCTGTACGACCAACGCCGCCGGTGGTGATCCCCGGTCAGGCGGCGCGCACCTCACGCCGGTAGCCGCCCGGGGCCTGTCCGTACTCGCGCTTGAACGCCTTGGCGAAGGCGTACTCGGAGCCGTAACCGGTGCGCGCGGCTACCGTCGACAGCGGGACCTCGGACTCCCGTAGGAGCCGCGCGGCGGTCGTCATGCGCCAGCGGGTCAGATACGCCATGGGCGGCTCACCGACCAGGTCGTTGAACCGGCGGGCGAAGGCCGCACGGGACAGGCCCGCGCGGGTGGCCAGCGACTCCACGGTCCACGGGAAGCCCGGCTTCTCGTGGATCGCCGCCAGGGCCGGCGCGACCGCCGCGTCCCCGAGCGCGGCGGCCCAGCCCCTGGCCTGCACGGCCGGACCCTCCTCCAGCCAGGCGCGCAGGATGTACAGGAGCAGCGAGTCGATCAGCGCGGGCACGATACCGCCGGAACCCGCGCGCGGCTGCTCCAGCTCCGCGCGCAACAGCTGTATGGCCGAGGTCAGTTCGGGATGCCGGACGGGGTTCGCGGGCAGGTGGATGATCTCCGGCAGCTGTCGTACGAGGGGGTGGGGGCGGGCCTGGTCGAGGTGGTAGTTGCCGCACAGCAGGTGGGTGGAGGCGCCCTCGCCGCCGACGGTGACCGTGCCGAGCGGTGAGCCCGGACTGAACTGGGATTCCCGCTCGATCTCGGCCGGCGTGTCGGGGTGGTCGGCCAGGATGTGACCGCGCCCGTCCCGCAGGAAGACCACGTCGCCCGCGCCGAGCGGCAGGGGAGCCTGATGGGCCGCGTCCTCCAGCGGGACGAGCCAGCACGTGCCCGACAGCACCACGTGGAACCCCGCGCCGGCCACGGGGGGCAGCCTCAGCCCGAAGGGCACCCGTCCGGTGGTCCGGACGGAGACCGGTCGCCCGGTACGCATCGAGGCCAGCACCTCCGTGAGGATGTCCAACTCCCGCCCCTCCCCGTACCTCTCCCGGTCTTCCTCCGCACTCTAACCCGCCCTGCTCAGGCCACGGTCAGGACGACCTTGCCGCGGGTGCGGCCGGAGCCGACCAACTCGTGGGCCTTCGCGGCCTGTTCGAGCGGCAGCGTCGCCGAGACGTGCGGGCGGACGCGGCCGGCGTCGATCAGGGCCGCGATCGCCTCCAGGGACGCGTAGTCCGGTTCGACCGAGATCCCGGCGAAGCGGCGGCCCTCCTTCTCGGCGCGGGCGGCAAGCTCGGTGTTCCAGTGCTCCATGATGCTGACCAGGGTGCCGCCGGGCTTCAGGACGCTCAGCGCGCGCTCGCCCTCGGAGCTGGAGTCGAAGACGACGTCGATGTCCTCGGCCGCTTCGGTGTAGTCGGTGGTGCGGTAGTCGATGATCTCGTCCGCCCCGAGCTCGCGTACGAAATCGTGGTTGGCGGCGCTCGTCAGGGCTGTGACGTGGGCGCCGCGCGCCTTGGCGATCTGCACCGCGAAGTGTCCGACGCCACCGGCCGCCCGGTGGATCAGCACCCGCTGCCCTTCGGCGACGCGGGCCGCGTCGACCAGGCCCTGCCAGGCGGTGAGGGCGGCGAGCGGCACGGCGGCGGCCTGCGCGTGGTCGAGCGACGCGGGCTTGCGGGCCACCTGGCGCGAGGGCACCGCCACGTAGTCGGCGTAGCCGGTGGCCGCGCGCGGGAAGAACGGCATGCCGAAGACCTCGTCCCCGGCCTTGAAGCGGGCACCGGGACCGGCTTCCTCGACGACGCCGGAGATGTCCCAGCCGACGCCGAACGGCGGCTCGCCCAGGAGCGGGTACGCGCCGGAACGCACCGCCACGTCCACCGGGTTGACGCCGCTCGCGTGGACGCGGACCAGGACCTCACCGCCGAGCGGGGCGGGCTTGTCCCTCTCGGCGAGCTCCAGGACCTCGGGGCCGCCGAAGGACTTCTGGATGACAGCACGCATGGTGAACTCCCTGTTGCGGTAGTGGTCTCGGGGCGACCGCCCCTCATCTGCCTCCACACTAGGAAGATCGAACGAGCCGCTGAATATCCTCCAGTCTTCGAAAGATGTCCGAGCGTCCACGGCGCCGGCAGCGGAGGCGGCCGACGTGGCCCAGGCGGCAGCGCTCGCCGCGCGCACGGGAACGACTCACACCCGAGACCGCGGCCGCCCTGATCGCGGAGCCGGAGAGCACAGGCGTACCCGAAGGACGGTCACCGCCCACACCCGGCCTGTCGCCCCGGGCGGGGTGCGGGGGACGGCCGTCAGCGGTCGGCCTTGGAGCGGGTGTGGATGTCTCGTACGGTCTGGAACTCGCGCTCGGCCTGCCGCCAGCGTCCCGTCGCCAGGTAGGCGTGGCCCAGCCGCGCCCGGATGTCCATCTCCAGCCAGTCGTAACTGGGTTCGGTGAGACGGGACAGCGACCGGTGCTGGCGCAGGGCCTGATGGTGCAGGACGATCGCCGCCTCCGGGTCCCCGTCGGCCTGCTCCGCCGTGCCCAGCCGGGTCAGACTGCGCGCGCACAGGAAGAAGTCGCTGACCTGGTCGACCAGGACCACCGCCGCCCGCAGATGACGCTTGGCCTGCTTGAACCGGCCCAGCCGGAGGTGCGCGTCGGCGGCGCAGCTCAGCGCCCGGCCCATGGTCCGGGGGCGGCCGATCGCTTCCGCGTGCGCGAAGGCGTCGGCGAAACAGGCCAGCGCCTGCTCGTTCTGGCGGTCGAAGTAGTACGACAGTCCTTGGATGATCAGTGCGGTTGCCGCGACCCAGTCGCTGCCCGCGCTCCGGGCGAGGGCGATGCCCTCGTTCGTATGACGGATGGCGGATCCCGCGTCGCCCAGGCTCAACTGCATGGCGCCCATGGCGGTGTGCGCCCGGCTCTCCTCATGGACGTCGGGATGGTCCGCGAGCAGTTTCCACGTCTGCTCCAGGCAGGTACGGGCCCGGGCGTACCGGCGTTGGTGGATCGCGGTGTAGCCGAGGCAGTTCCACAGGGCGAGCGGCATCCGGCGGTCGGTCGTCTCGTCCACATGGGCCAGGGCGGTCTCCACGGCCGTCTCGGCCTCGTGGTAGCGGCCCTGCCGGACGAAGTAGTCGGTCAGGCCCTCGGCCAGCCAGCAGGCGTGATCGGCGTCGCCCGCGGATACGGCGTGGGCGACGACATCGGCGAGTTCGCCGCCGGCCGCGTCCAGCCAGGACTGCGCCTCCTGCCAGGTCGTGAACGTCCCGTCCAGCGGCCGAGGGCCGGTCGGGAAGCCCTGCGCACCCCAGTCGCTGGCCATCCGGGCGGCGCCCAGATGGAGACGGAGCGCGGCCTCGCGGGCGCCGGCGGTCTCGCCCGGGGTCGCGTGCGCGAGTCGTCGTGCGTGGGCCCGGACGAGATCGTGTAGCCGGTAGCGGCCCGGCTGGGGCTGCTGGACCAGGCTGGTGTCGACGAGTTCCTCCAGCAGTACCTCTGTCTCGGCATGGGGGAGTCCCAGCATCGCCGCCGGTGTCAGCGCGTCGAACTCCACCGTGGGTGTCACCCCCAGGACCCTGAAGGCGCGTCGTTGCGCGACGGGCAGATACTCGTACGACATCTGGAACGCCGTCTCCACGCTGCGGTCCCCGGCGTTCAGCTCTCCGAGCCGGCCCTCGCCCGCCATCCGGCCCACCAGGTGCGCGACGGTCCAGGCGGCCCGGCTCTGCAACCGTGACCCGGCCAGACGCAGGGCGAGCGGGAGCCCGTCGCACAGCCGGGCCAGCCGCCGGACCGCGTCGGGTTCCTGGTCCGAGCGCTGTGACCCGATGATGTCGGCGAGCAGCGACACGGAGTCGTCCGCTGTCAGCGGCTCCAGGGTGATCCGCAGATCCGCGTCCAGCCCCGCCAGCCGCCGCCGGCCTGCCACCAGCACACGACTCCCCGCGCCCGCCGGCAACAGCGGCCGTACCTGGTCGGCGTCCAGTGCGTCGTCCACGACGAGCAGCAGCCGCAGCCCACTGGTGGCGGTCCGCCATACGGAGACCAAGTCATCGAGATCGCTCGGGAGTTCACCGGTCTCCGTGCTCAGCGAGCGGATCAGCCGTTGCAGCGTCCGCACGGGCGTCTGCCGCTGCTGTGCGCTGTGGGCGCGGAGATCCACGAACAGACAACCGTCCGGATACTCCCCGCTCAGCTCGCGCGCCGCGCGTACGACGAGTGCCGACTTGCCGACTCCTGCCGGCCCGTCCACGGTCCGGACGGTCACGGCCCCCGGGATCGCGGCACCCCTCAGCCGAGCCAGCTCGGTCTCCCGCCCGATCAGCCGGCCGGCGTCTCCGGGCAGTTCATTGACCACTCGGCGGGCGGGCGCGGGCGGGCGCGTGGATGCGGGAGCGGGTGCAGGTGCAGGTGCGGATGTGCCGGGCAGTATCACCGGATCCCCACGGAGTATCGCCCCGTGCACTTCGCTGAGCGCGTCGCCGGGGCTCACGCCCAGCTCGGTGCGCAGCAGTCGGCTCAGGTCCGCGAAGACCGTGAGGGCTTCGCCCCGGCGACCGCTGCCGGACAGGGCCCGCATCCGCAGTGCCGCGAGCGGCTCGTCGTAAGGACTGGACGCGCACAGCTCGGTGAGATCGTCGACGACCTCGCCGTACCTGCCGAGGTCGACCAGGCATTCCAGCCGCTGTACGTGTGCCTCGCGTCGCCGGTTCAGCAGCCGTTCGCGTTCCTGCTCGGCGAACGGCCCGGGCAACCCGGCCAGCGGCTCACCGTCGAACAGGGCCATCGCGTCCGCCAGCAGCTCCGCCGCAGCGGCCGGGTCACCGGCCGCCCTCGCCCGCCGGGCCGCGTCGGTGAGCTCGGCGAGATCCGTCACATCGAACGTGAAGCCGTCGGAGACCAGGCGGTACCCGCCCCGCTCCCCGCGGATCAGGGACTTCTCCGGTCCGCTTCCCGGAACGTCCAGCTCCTGACGCAGCGCGTACACATAACTGGGCAGTACGCTCCGGCCGGTCCTCGGGGGATCGTCACCCCAGACCGAATCGAGCAGCAGCTGATGACTGACCAGGACACCCGGTCGCAGCGCGAGCGCGACCAGAACCGCCTGGCGGCGGACCGGCCCGAGCGACAGCCGCCCGCCCTCGCGCCAGAGCTGTACTGGCCCGAGCAGCATGAGCCGAAGCCGTCGCGCCTGCTGCGCCCCCACGCCGTGCCTCCGCTTCGCGTCATCGGAATTTCATCGGCATTGCAGCGGCTTCCGCTTGGCTGACGCAAGTGCCCCGCCGAGGGGCTGAGCTGGAGGGACAGAGAGATGACGCCCGAATCGAACGCGCTGACGTCGCCATCGGGACAGTACGGGATCCTGCTGGTATTGGACCGTCCGGTCGAGCGGGGCGGCGTGGTGTACGTCTGCGTGGACGACGGCTTTCCCGGTGGCTTCCCCGTCGGCCGGGCCATCCGCGGCGACGACGGCACGTGGTGCGCTTACGCCCGTGTCCGCCCGGGCCGGGTCTTCGCCGACGACCGTGTGGCCACCGGTCTGCGGGATCTGCGGATGGCCGTGCGCAAGGTACTCGCACACGCCCGCTACACCGAACCGGAGACCTCCGATCTCCCCGCCGCTGTCGCGCCGCGCCGGCGACCTGCCGAGAGTGGAGACCGCGATTGATGCGCGGGTCCACCATGCGGGTCCACCGCAGGCACGGGCAGGCGCCGGGGCTCGGCCGATGCAACCGCCGGCCTTCCCCTGCACCGGTTGGACGAGGTCGAAGCCGTGGAAGCGACGGTCACGGGCGGTGGCTGCTCCAGAGGAGTCACTGCGTGAGGAGTGACGCTGTCTCAATCTCGTGGGTCCTGATCGGCCGACCGACAGGTGTGGACCTGCTCAGGGGCGTGGACGCACACGGAGTGGAACCCGGCCCTGGAAGGGCGGACGGTGACGCGAGCGGAGGCTTCGCCGGCCGCGTAGCTTCGCGCATTGCGGGGACACACCAAGGGGGTGGGGGACGCACATGACGGATGACAACCGCTCAGGTCCAGACGGCGACGTGATCTGGGGCGTCCTGGGGCTTCTGGCAGGCGGCGTTCTCGCCTTCAAAGTGCTGTCCGCCATGGGCGTACGCGAGGGCGACCGCCTCACACTGGAAGAGATCGCGATCGGCCTGGCCCTCTTCTTGGGCCCCTTCTGGGCGCTCATGACCGCCGCGGAGCACTTGAGCAAGGACGTAGCGGCCGGAAGGACCACCGCCGCGACGTACTGGACCACGATGGCAGGACTGTCCGTCACCGCACTCACCCTCGTCGGCATCACAAGCGTCGACGACCTCCTCGCCTTGGCCAGGTAACGAGGGCCACCGACCGGGCCCACGGGCCCGGCGGGCCAGGCAGCTCAGCCGTCGAAGTTGGTCCAGGGGATTCCGAGTCGTCCCAGCGGCCGGAGAACACTGCGATGCACCGCCCCGACCCACACGGAGGTGTTCCCGTGCCACTGGTCCGTCGTCTCGGCGATGACGCCCGGCGCGACGTAGAAGCGTGTGGAGTCGTTCGGCCAGCGCCAGGGCTTCCACGGCACCGGTGTCAGCGCTGCCGTCAGCGTGTCGAGGTGCTCGGGGGCCAGATCGGAACGCAGGGCGTTGTAAGGGGCGTTCACCATGGCCTCGTACAAGGCGTACTGGAGCAGGAAGCCGCTCAGCGGCAAGTGCTCGCGGCGCAGCTCGTACCCGTCCTGGTCGATCCACACGTCGGGGTCGGGGCGCGAGGGATCGAACAGCCAGGTGAATCCGCCCTGGTTCTCGTCCCCGAAGGCGATCAGGCCGTCGTGTTCCTCCCGCCACGCGTGCGGGGGCCGCAGACGGTTCTGAACGCCGAGCAGAGCCGGCCGGTGTCGGGCCAGCCGGTAGAACAGGGCAAGCGGTTGGGGAACCGCCCGTGGCGCCGCTGCGGCGAACGCGCCGAGGTCGTCGCAGGTCTCGGGCACCCAGCCTTCGATGAACTCCGTCAGCGCCTCGAGCGGGCTGGTGGACATGCGTGCGAGCCAGCCCAGGTTCGGCAACGCTTCGGGTTCCGCAGGTGGCCTGACCCGGTTCAGGAGCTCCGGCGTCAGTTCCGGCTCTATCGTCAGGGCCGCGTAGTCCAGGCATTCGTCCGTGTATCCGGCCTGCCCCGGCTTGCCGACTCCCAGGTACGCGCAACCTTCCGGCAGCCGGGTCAGCAGGTGAACCGGTCGGATGTCCGGCCCCTGGCTCCAGCTCCATTCGGGAGAGTCCGGGGGATGTCCGAACAGGCGGACGCCGACGTCGGGAACGAATGGTCCGTGAAGGTGGAACCGGCGACTGTTCCATACGCCGCTCACGTCGCGCCCGTCCCGCGGTTCCGCGATGATCACGGTCGCGGCGTCACCGAGCAGGACGGAGGCGCCCTCGGTCTCGCAGCCGATGACGTTGTCACCGGCCAGACGTATCGCCGCGCCCTCGGTGAGGAGATCATGCGGGTTCACGGGCATGCGACGGACCCCATCGCCGTCGTGGATCCTTCCACTGGCGGGGTGCCGTGCCCGGCTCCCGACACCGACCGGGCCCGCCACAGGAACTGCAGGTCAGGGGCGTCGGGCGTGATCGGTCAGGGTGGCGTGCACGGACCCGAGCGTACGACGCGCTGATCCGCCGAACAAGCGGCGGCGGTAGCCGGTGCCGCAGGAACTGCCATGACGGTCATGCTGCTTGCCTCGTAGGGTTCGGCGGGTGAGTCTGTTCGAGGTTTCCGCTGAGTGGTCCGAGTTCGTCGTCCGTAGTCCGACGGCGCCGGCGACGTATGTCCGCCTCTTCGATCGGACCCGTGTGGACGAGGATGAGATCGCGTTCGCGGTGGAGGTCATGGCGGACGGCTTGTGCGCACGGCTCGATTCGGTGAGCGTCTCGGTGTGGGATCGTGCCGGGGACCTGACCGAGTTCCTGGACGGCCTGGCAAGGGATTTCCGAGGCTGGGAGGGCGAGAGGTCATGGGTGACCAATCGGCTGGTCCTGACGGCGCTCTTCCGCTCCGGTGGCCACGTTCAGCTGAGTTGGGGTCTGCGCTCTGGGATCTTTGCCGAAGACGCGTGGGAGTGTTCTGTTACCACGACCCTCGAAGCGGGTGAGCAGATGTCGAGGGTGGCTTCCGACGTGCGGAGTTTCCTCCATCAGGGATAGGCCGCCCGTCCCGCGTGCCGCTGCTCGCGCGGCGCGGCCTGGTCGGCGTGAGCATCTGGTCGATCAACGGCTCGGAGAGGTAAGCCGCGTCGGCCATGTGCACTTCCGCGGAAGTGCGGTGTCGGGCCGGATCGACACCGGATCACCGTGTCACAGAGCGTTGGACGTTGTAATGGGTGGTCGATCTCCCGTAGTTCTGGTTAGCCTCCGCTGATGTTGCATGCCGAGTTCCGTGACCCCTTGCTGGTAACTGTCTACGATGCCGAGTGTCCGTGGACACGTGAGGACGACTTCTTTCTTGGTGTGGTTGGCGAGACCCCGAGAGGGAGGGTGCTCGATCTCGGCTGCGGGACGGGGCGGCTGGCCCTGGGCCTGGCCGCGGCCGGCCATGTGGTCACCGGCGTCGACCCGGCCAGCGCCTCGCTCCAGGCGGCTCGCGCCAAACCCGGCTCCGAACGGGTGACCTGGGTGGAGGGAACCTCGGCGGACCTGCCCGACGCGGCGTTCGACGTCGCGGTCATGACGAGCCATGTCGCACAGTTCTTCGTCACGGATGAGGAGTTCGGCCGTGCTCTCGCCGATCTGAGGCGTGCACTCGTGCCGGGCGGACGCCTGGTCTTCGACACCCGAGACCCTGAGGCCCGGCGCTGGGAGTCGTGGAACCCGGTCGACTCCCACCGGCAGGTCGAACTGGCGGACGGAACTGTGGTCACGGCCTGGACCGAGGTCACCGCGGTCATCGACGGCGCGGTCTCCTTCACTCACCACTACACCTTCTCCAACCACCAGCAACTGCAGAGCACCGCGACCCTGCGATTTCGGACCGAGAGGGAAGTCCGTGCGGCACTGCATACCGCGGGTTTCCAGGTCGGGCACGTCTACGGTGGATGGAACCGGGAACCGGTCGGTGACGGAGACGGCGAACTTCTGGTGATCGCCCACCGCTGATGTTTCGCAGGAGGAAGACCGGCGGGAAGGGTGCTCGTGGGACGGCCGCAATATGCGTACGAGCGCGGACGAGGCTGGCCATGTGGGGGAGGGGGAGGGTGATGTCGTATCAATGCCCACCTCCTCGCGACGCCGGGCTCGCCGGGCTCGCCGAGCCGTCGGGCCCGCCCTGCCCGGTCGGTTCCGCCGGTTCCGCCGGGCCCAACGGTTCCGGCGAGCGTGTCGCCGTGTCCGCAGGTGACGCGGGACGAGTGTGCCACCGGGTCGCCGCGACACCGGCGAGCACGACAGCCGCTCCCGCGAGGACCCGGAGACCGATCTTCTCGTCGAGGACGATCGCACCCAGCGCCACGGAGACGACGGGCAGGAGGTAGCCGACGGTGGCTGCGCTGGTGGCTCCCTCGTCGGCGATGAGGCGGTAGCTGAGGTAGAAGGTGAACCCGGTGCTGAGGATCCCGAGGGCGAGGACGGCCAGGATCGCTCGCAGATCGAGATCGACGGACGCCGTGTCACTGCTCAGCGCGCCGGGCGCGGTGAGCGCGGTGGCGACGACGAGCTGGGCGGCCGCGAGCGACAGCGGGGCGGATGCGCGGCCCGTCAGCTTGCTCCCCATGTAGGCGAAGCCGACGGCATAGCTCGCCGAGGCCGCGAGCAGGGCGAGCGCGCTGCTGCTCAGCAGTCCCGTGGCCTGCCAGGGAGCGAAGATCATGAGCGTTCCGGCGAATCCGAGCAGCAGTCCGCCCCATCGGACCGGAGGGATGTGGCGCTCCGTTCCGATGAGGGCGCCGATCAGTACGGACCACAGCGGAGTCGTCGCGTGCAGGACGCCCGCCAGTCCGGAGTCGACGTTCTGCTCGGCGATGCCGAAGAGGAGGAACGGCAGAGCGTTGCAGAAGAAGGCGGCCACCACGAGCCGCCTCCAGGTCCCACGGTCCCGCGGAAGGCGCTCGTGCGCGCCGCGGGACAGCGCGAGCAGGACCGTCGCGCCGAGGGCGGAACGGAGGAAGGCGATCTGGAAGGGCGTCAGTCCGCTGTTGAGAGCGAGCTTGATCCACAGAAACGCCGATCCCCACAGCAGCGCGAGCGCCGCCACGCGTGCCAGCGACCCATGTCGGCCGTCCTTCATTGCCGCCTCCCCGCTCCGTAACTCCGTCGCTCTGTCGGTCCGTAACGAATCTGCCCGGCGGAACACAACAGGACAAGCGAAGAGTTCTAACGGACCTTTAAGCTCTGCTACATGCTCGATGTGAGGCGCATGCAGGTCCTTCGCGCGGTCGTCACCAGCGGGTCCGTCACCGCGGCGGCCGCGAACCTGGGGTACACCCCCTCCGCCGTCAGCCAGCAAGTGGCGGCACTGGAGAAGCAGGCCGGCACGGCGCTGCTGGAGCGGGTCGGTCGTGGCGTTCAGCCGACGGAGGCCGGACGGTTGCTCAGCGAACACGCGGCGGTCATCAGCCGGCAGGTCGCCGAGGCGGAGAGCGCCCTCGCCGACCTGCTGGCCGGCCGCACGGGGCTGCTGTCGATCCGCTACTTCGCCACGGCGGGTGCCCCGCTCGTGGCGCCCGCGCTCGCCCGGTTCCGACAGGAACACCCCGGCGTACGGGTCGACCTCAGGATGACCGACCCCGAGGACCCGCTGGTCGAGGTGGCGGAAGGCCGGGCCGACCTCGCCGTCGCGGTCCGCCCACGCGACCGGCACCAGGAGGGCATGCGCTTCGTCCACCTGCTCGACGACCCTTACCGCGCCGTTCTGCCCGCCGGGCACCGCCTCGCCGCGAAACGCGTGCTCGACCTGACCGACCTCGCCGACTCGCCGTGGGTCCGCAGCGACTGGTCAGGCCCCTGCCTGGACACCGTGCTCGACAGTTGCGGTGCCGCGGGTTTCAGCCCGAACTTCGTCGTGGACAGCGAGGACTACGCCACCGCCCAGGGCTTCGTCGCCGCCGGCCTCGGGATCGGCCTCATCCCGACCATGGGCCTGGTCAACCGTCATCCCGGGGTCGTCGTGCGCCCCGTGCGCGGTCCGGAGCCGGTCAGGGTGATCCACGCGGCGGTGCGGGAGACGTCGATGGGTCAGCCTGCCGTCCGCGGCCTGCTCGCGGCCCTCCGTGACGTACCGCCGCAGTGACGCTCGGGCAGGGGAGCAGCTCTGGCAGTACGGCTTCCCGCCGATCGTCGTCTCATGGCGGCGTGCGCTTTCAGCCGGCGGTCAGAACCTCCACGCCGAGCGCCCTGAGCCGTTCGACGACGGCGTCGCCGGGGTCGGCGTCGGTGATCACGCCGCTGATCTCCTCCCAGGGCAGGACGCGGAATCGTGAGGCCGTGCCGATCTTCTCGGAGGAGGCGAGGACGTACGTGTCCGCGGCCCGCGCCGCCAGGGCGCGCTTCATCGCCGCCTCCTCGGCGTCTCCGGTGGTCAGGCCGGATTCCGGGTGTACGCCGGTCACGCCGAGCAGGCAGAGGTCGGCGGAGACGTTCTGCGCTGCCTCGACCGCGGCGGCGCCGCAGGTGACCGCCGAGTGCTTGAAGACGCGGCCCCCGAGCAGGAAGAGCTCCGCTTGCGGGTGGTCGAGCAGAGCCGTGGCGATGGTCGGGCTGTGGGTGATCACGGTGCAGGCCAGGTCCCGCGGGAGCGCGTGGGCGACGGCGAGGGCGGTGGTTCCGCCGTCGAGAATCAGCGCGCTGCCCGGCTGGACCAGCCCGGCCGCCGCCGAAGCGACCTTTCGCTTGCCTTCCGGGGCCACGGTGTGGCGGGCGGCGTAGTCCACCACCGCCGGCGAGACGGGCAGTGCGCCGCCGTACACCCGCTGGCACCGTCCCTCGGCGGCGAGATCGCGCAGGTCGCGCCGCACGCTGTCCTCGGAGATCCCCAACCGGGCGGCGACGTCCTTGGCGACGATCTTCCCCTCGCGGGCGAGCAGATCGAGCAGGTGGTCGCGCCGTTCAGCAGCCAGCATGCACACTCTCTCCTGTTCTTGCACGTTTCTGCGTGTACTGTAGCGTGCCATGACCGATAAGCCGATGCTCATCCTCATCGCCGGGCCATACCGCTCCGGAACCGGCGGCGACCCGCAGGCCATGGCCGCGAACCTCGCCCGCCTCGAAGCGGCGGCGTGGCCGGTCTTCGCGGCGGGCCACGTGCCCGTGATCGGGGAGTGGATCGCTCTTCCCGTCCTTCGCTCGGCCGGCGCGGGCCCCACCGACACCCTCGCCGACCAGGTCCTCTACCCCGCCGCCGATCGTCTGCTCGCCCACTGCGACGCCGTACTGCGGCTGCCCGGCGAATCCACCGGGGCCGACCAGGACGTCGCCACCGCCCGCCGTCGCGGCCTGCCCGTCTACCACGACGTGACCGAGATCCCCCGGCGCACCCCGCAGGAGGCCGCGTGAACGCCCGTCGTCCCGGCATCGACACTCCCGACCACCGCGGACGCACCGGCCTCGACCGAGCCGGGCGCGACCTGGACGGCAACCCCGACGTCGTCGTCCGCGACGTGGAGCTCACCTCGCAGGGCTGGCACGTGCTGCGCCGCACCACCTTCGACTACCGGCGCCGCGACGGACGCTGGGTCACCCAGCAGCGCGAGACGTACGACCGCGGCAACGGCGCGGTCGTCCTGCCGTACGACCTCGAGCGCGGCCGCGTTCTGCTCACCCGTCAGTTCCGCTACCCGGCCTACGTCAACGGCCACCCGGACGGGATGCTCGTCGAGGCCGCGGCCGGACTGCTCGACGGCGACGACCCGCTCAGCGCCATCCGGCGCGAGAGCGCCGAGGAGTTGGGCGTCACGCTCGGCCCGCTCACCCACGTCCTCGACGCCTACATGAGCCCCGGCTCGGTCACCGAACGCCTGCACTTCTACGCGGCGCCCTACACCCCCGCAGACCGCACCGGCGACGGCGGCGGTCTCGAGGAGGACGGCGAGGACATCGAAGTACTCGAACTGCCCTTCGCCGACACCCTCGCCATGGCTCACGACGGACGCATCAGCGACGGCAAGACCATCCTTCTCCTGCAATGGGCCGCCCTGCGCGGCCCCTTCGGCCCCCCGGTAAGCACCGGCTAACCGTGCGTGATCCCCTTTGACGGACATCAGCGATCAGGGGCCGCGTGCCCCGCCGGCCGATGGTCGCCTCCGCCGCCCGCCACGACGGAGGCCCTGGTATTCGTGCGATGCGGTAGGTCGACCTGACTTCCCGGATCAGTGCCGTGCACGAACGACCCGCGTCACCCTGCGGGCGCCACGCTTCCACACCGCCCCCAAGCCAGGGCCAGGTGCGCGGTCGCCCTCGGACGGCCGGCTGACGCGGCAGCCCGCACAGTCCGCCCCGGAACGGGCATGCGACCGCACCACACAACGGTCCCCGACCCGCACGCCGCTGCCCCCAGACTTCCGGTCCGTGGCACCGCGCACCACGACAAGCGGGCCACGTCGTCCACGGAACCGTCACTGTGCCGGTGATGCACACGTGGCTGCGGTGCTGACCGTGTCTCAGCGCGGGGGCTCGGCCAGGAGCAGCGCATTGAGGGTGGCATAGTCGAATCCGCCCTGCAGCGCGGTCGTCGTGCCCTTCTCCAGCAGTTCGCGGGCGGCCAGGCGGACCAGCCCGTACGCCGCCTCGGCGAGGGAGGACCCCGCACTGATGCGGGCGGCTCCCGCCCCGGCGAGCTCGGACACCGGCAGCGATCCGGGACCGGCCGGCACGTTCACCGGCAGGGGCTGGGAGTCCGCGAGCGTCCGGACCGTCTTGGCGTCCGGCGTGCCGAGGACGAAGATTCCGTCCGCGCCGGCTGCCGCGTAGGCGTGGGCACGGGTGAGGGTTTCGTCCAGCCAGGCCGCGTGGTCACCCGGCGGCAAGCGGTGTGTGTCGATACGGGCGTTGATGAACAGCGGGATACCGGTCCCGTCCGCGGCCTCGCGTGCGGCGGCGATCCGTTCGACCTGCTCGGCGACGGGCCGCAGAGTGTCTTCCAGGTTGATCCCCACGGCTCCGGCCGCGACAACGCCTCGGACGGTCTCGGCAACGCCGTCAGGGTCGGCCGCGTAGCCACGCTCGATGTCGGCGGTGACCGGTAGGTCGACGGCGGCCGTGATCCGCGCGATCACGCCGAGCGCCTGGTCGCGGGTCATATGATCGCCGTCGCCGTGTCCGAGCGACCAGGCGACCCCGGCACTGGTGGTCGCGATCGCCGTAGCACCCGCGTCCGCGACCACACGGGCGGAAGCCACGTCCCAGACATTGGGCAGAACCAGCGGCGTGCCTGGTACGTGCAGGGACCGGAACCGCTGTGCGATCTCAAGTTGCGTTGCCATGAACAACATTGCACCACGAGAGCGATATGAACGATCACGCCCGACCGGTCCGACAGCCGCCCGGCCGCGACTCGTGCGTTGGCGGACGAGGACTTGGGTTCCGCCTGACCGATCTCAGGTGGCGCGCGGCGCCGGTGCCGGCCATGGGAGGCGGAGTTCACCTGCCTCTGCTGCGGAACGGCTTCTCCAGCAGGCGCAGGCGCAGGCCGATGCCGCCGGCGAGATCGGCTGGAACGTCTCGGTTGACTCCACCTCGATCCGCGCCCACCAGCATGCGGCCGACGTGTGGAAAGCTCCGCCGCCCGCCACGTCAGAAGGGTCGGTGCCATCCCCGAGAAGAGCGACCAGGCTGCGCACCGCGTGTGCCGGGGCCGGGTGGGGGATCGGCGGGACAGAACTCAGTTGGCGGGTTGATCCGCAGAAACCAGCCACCGCCAGCGCTGCCGCTCCGTGACGAGGGTGCTGGCGGCCAGCACGGTCACGGGGACCGCCGCCCAAGCAGGCCAGGCCAGCCATGAGGAAATCACGGCTGCGGCGAGTTGGAGCAGCACCAGCAGGATCGTGACCCAGCCCGG
Source organism: Streptomyces sp. NPDC058955 (assembly GCF_042741435.1). Taxonomy (NCBI): domain Bacteria; kingdom Bacillati; phylum Actinomycetota; class Actinomycetes; order Kitasatosporales; family Streptomycetaceae; genus Streptomyces; species Streptomyces sp. NPDC058955. The sequence continues at coordinate 43,255 of NZ_JBHYKM010000028.1, forward strand.
CACCGCAATGATGACGTGGGCCTTGTCTCCCCGGGTGGAGAACAGGGTCGGAAGGCCGATCAGAACGACTACGGACACGGCGGCAAGCAGCCATGAGTGGTCGGCCAGCGCCCAGGGGGTGGCCACCCACGCGACGAGCTCCGTCGCGAAGCGCAGGACGGACGCGGCGCGGTCGTCCGGTCGTCCCGAAGTCGTTTGTCCAGCAGCAACGTCAGTCACCTGCGGACGATCTCACGGCGCGCGGTCTCCTGCCAGGGGTTTCGGGCGGCACCGTCGCACCATGGCTTACCGAACAGCGCCCGCAGCCCGGGGTCCACGGGACGCCGAGGGCTTCAGTTGGCGAAACCCGCCAACTGAAGCCCTCGGTCACCATCCAGGACGCAGCGGACGTTCGGGCTGCCGAAGTAGCCGTGGACGATGGGTGGTTGATGCTGGCGACTGGTCCACCCAGTCACGATCGGCCGCATCGTTGCCTACGCGGCCGGCGGTGCGCTGTGAGCAGATCGTGCGCGGGCCTTCAGCCGCTGGGCTGGGGAAGTGGCGGAGGTCAGGTGTGGATATCGGGGACGGACGGACCCTCTTCGCGTACCGCGGCTGTCACAGCGTGGCGTCGATGCGGAGCAGTGTGTTCAGCTCCGTCATGTCGTAGCGGGAGAATGCGGTGGCATACCGTTCGGCCAGCATGCGGTGGACGGAGTCGTGTGGCCAGGCCTCTAGGGTGCCGTCGGGCTCGCGGCGGCCGGCCAGTGTCGTGCGGGCTCGCTGCAGAGCACTGTTGACCGAGGCGATCGTGGAGCCGTGCAACTCTGCAACCTCCCGGGCCGAGAAGGCCAGTACGTCCCGGAGGATTAGCGTGGACCGCTGCCTGGGGGAGAGGTGCTGGAGCGCGACGACGAAGGCCAGCTGTACCGATTCGCTCGTTGCCGCCGCGGCCTCGGGATCCCCTCCGGGCCAGAGTCCCATCCACACGGCGGCGTCCTGCGGAGTTCCCGGAGGTGAGACTCCGGGTGTCGACTCCGAAAGGTCCATGGGCACAGCCCGCCGTCTGTCGGCGGTCAGGGCGTCCAGGCAGACGTTGGTGGCGATGCGGTAGACCCACGCCCGCAGCGACGAACGCCCCTCGAACCGTTCGATGTTCCGCCATGCCCTGACCATCGTCTCCTGTACGGCGTCCTCGGCTTCGGCGTACGAGCCGAGCATGCGGTAGCAGTACTTGGTCAGCGCGGCCCGGTGTTCCTCCAGTCGGGCCACCGCCTCACGCTCGCTGCCCACAACAAGATCCTTCACGTGTGATTCCGCCTCCTGGCACAAGCTCTCCCGGGCCGCCGAGCAGGATCGGCTGTCATCCCCTTCACCCACCCCAGCCGCTCCCGCGGCCCCGACCGGCCCGAGCCGCGGCCTGCGGCCGGCTCCTGCCGGCCGGGGGGTGTCGAGCGGAGCCTCAGCCCCGCGTCACCTTCCACTCGGCGATCCAGTGGCCGTACTTCTTCGAGATCGAGAGGGAGCGGCCGCCGGGTCTCTTCAGGGGTGCGGTCATGCTGTGTCTCTCCTGTTCTCCAATGTCGTGTTCCTGGCCGGGGAAGGGGCGCAGGGTGAAGTGGTGCGCCAGCGCGGCGAGTTCCCGCGCACCGGTGAGCATGTGTGGTGCGCCGGAGTGTCGGCCGTAGGCCATGGCGTCGCCGTACGTGTCCTGCTCGAAGAGTCGTCTCCAGGCGAGCGACGTGGTCGGCGGACGCCTGCCGCGGGTGACGAAGGCGGCTGGTGCAGCGCCAGTCGGGTCACTGTGCTGCACCAGGCAGTGGCGTGCAGGGCCCGTACGACGTCGGAGGATGTCCGAAGACCATGGGCTCGCCGCCCTCGCCGCCCTCGCAGGCCATGAACGCGTCGCCGACGCATGCCACTGCGGGGTCCGAGCGCTTCTGCCCGTACGTGATGGCCGCGCAGTCGGCCGAGAACGCGCCTTGTCGATGGGAACCCACTCGCTTTCTTGCGTCGGCGCACAGGTCCGCCCCCCCCGCCCAATGAGACACGACACGTGCCGTGTCGTCTAGGTCTGAGACTGCAGGCTTGATCGCGTCTCTGTCAACACGACACGTATCGTGTCTTGCTAGGGTGGCGTGGTGACCAAGCCCCCGAACCCACAGCGGCGTAGCCAGAGGAGTCACGACGCGATCCTCGCCGCCGCACTCGAACTGTGCGCCGAAGAGGGGTACGGCCGTGTGACGATCGAAGGCATCGCCACCCGCGCCGGCGTCAGCAAGAAGACGATCTACCGGTGGTGGCCGTCCAAGGGTGCCGTCGTCCTCGAAGCCCTCCACCAGGTGGCGGACATTGCGGCCCCCCACCCCGACACCGGCGACCTCGCCACCGACATGCGCACACAGCTCGCCGCTGTCACCGGCTTCCTCACGCCACCGTCACACGCCCCGCTCACGGGCCTGATCGCGGACGCCCTCAGCGATCCGGAACTGGCCGACCAGGTGCGCGAGCGCCTGATCCAGCCGCGCATCGAGGAGTTCAGACAGCGCATGCGGCGCGCTCAGGATCAGGGCCAACTCCACCCCGACGCGAACCTGGACGTCGCCCTCGACCTGTTCTACGGACCGCTCTACCACCGCCTGGTCTTCCACCTCGGCCTGCCGGACCCCGAGTATCTCGACACGCTGATCGCGCACGTCATCCGTGCGCTCACGCCCGACGAGGCCGCCCCGCACCAGTAATTGAGGAGCGGCCGTCGGTACGAAGCGGGCCAAAGTCAAGCCGGTGAACCGCCCTTCGCGCGGAACACCGACCGGGGACTGGCCACGGCGCCTGAAGACGACGGCTTGGCGGGGCCGCAATGCGCCGTGGGTCGCCATAGGCGGCCTTTTGCTGATGGTGGCGGTGCGCTTCCTGATGGCGCTCACCAACGACCCCGGCGGTGGCAGGCCGTGCCCGCCCGCCAAGGTCTGTGGTCTCGTCCGTTGAGCTTGCCGAAGCGACCATATGTACCTCCCCGTACGGGGCGGGACACCGTTTCGACCGGCTCGCCGACGTCGGCAAGGTCGTCCACGGCTTCCCCGGGGCTTGTCGGCCTTCATCCTCATCCTTGCACCACGGTGCTGAAGGGCTTTCCGGGCTGTTGCGTGCCCCTGGACCGTGCCCGTGCGGTTCAGACGACGGATGGGCGTCTCGGGTCGGTGGGCACGATCGCGTGCTGGTCGAAGAGTCGTTCAAGGGCTTCGTGGCCGTGCTCACGGCGGTACGTGATCTCGGCTGCAGTGACCGGAAGGGTCCAGAGGATGCGGGCATGGCCGTCCGGCAGAGGGCAGTGCTCCAGGTCGGGGCCATGGAGGTAAGGAAGGCTGATCAGGAAGTGGTCGCAGTGGGATCCGGGCAGCCAGGGCTCACCGATGGGAAGGCTGTGCTCGACGTCGAGGTGGTGATCGGCGTGGTAGAGGGCCGTCATGGCCAGGAGGTCGGCGAAGCGGTCGTCGCGGGCGGGCGTGGTGAGGACGAATTCGAGGCCGTGGCCGTCGGTCTCGGCTGTGGGCCAGCAGCCGGCGGTGACGTAGGCCCAGCTGTCGGCGCGTGGTCCAGGGCTGACGGTGAGGATCCGCAGGTCGGGAACCGCTCCGCTTCGCCCAGGTCCCAAGTCGTAGTCGCTGACCGTGATCGCATGGCCTGTGAAGAAGCCGCGAACGTGGGCCTCGACGCCTGCGATCGCCCGCTGGCCGCGCTCGCTCTCGAACATGATGGAGAGGATCTCACGGGTCATCCCAGGCTCTCTGAGTCCGCTCGGCCTCGGGGTACATCGGCCGCTACGCTCCGCCGCCTCCTCCTCGGCCCTCGGTGCTCTGTGACCGGCGTCCGTGCCTGTCGGGTTTGCGGAGGCGTGGGCGCCGGGCGGTCACGGTGGTGGGTTGTCTGCTGTCCTCGGTCGGTTGTCAGGCCGTCGTGAAGTCGGTGATGTGGTCGGTCGCCCAGGTGGTGAAGGGGCGGGCGGGGTGGCCGGTGAGGTCTTCGACTGCGGTGGTGAGGGTGACGGGGGAGTTGTCGTGGGCCTGCCACCAGTTGAGCAGGGCGTCGGCGAAGGGGCCGGGGAGGTACTCGGCCATTTCGCCCTTCCATGCTTCGCGGGTGACGTGGTGGGCGGTGATGGGGTGGCCGAGGGTGTTGGCGAGCTGGTCGATCTGCTGGGCGAAGGTCAGGGACTGGGGGCCGGTGAGGGTGAACCGGCCGCCGCGGTGGCGGGGGTCGGTGAGGACGGCGTGGGCCGCTTCGGCGACGTCGCGTTCGTGGATGGGGTCGTTGTGTGCGTCGGGGTAGGGCAGGCTGACGGGCCTGTCGGACTTGATGGACCAGGCCCAGGCGCCGGCGTTGGAGGCGAAGGAGCCCGGCCGCAGGATCGTGGTGGCGATCGGGGAGGCGAGCAGGGCCTGTTCGACGTCGAGGTGGGGCTTGGCGATCGGGTCGGTCGCGGCGCCGGGGGCCAGGACGCTGGAGGAGGACAGCAGTACGACGTGCTCGACGCCGGCCCACTGTGCGGCGTCGGTGAAGTCGGCGATGCGGTCGGGGCTGGCGTAGAGGAACAGCTGCCGCACGCCGTTCAGGGCGGCGGGGAAGGTGGCGGGGTCGGCCAGGTCGAGGCGGACCGTCTCGACGCCAGGGGGAGGGGTGAGTTGGTCGGGCTGGGCGGAGCCGAGCCGGATGGGCAGGCCCGCGTCGTGGAGCAGGCGGGTGAGATGGGTGGCGACCGCGCCGCGGCCTCCGGTGATCAGGAACATGCGGGTGCTTCCTTCTGCTGGTCACAGCGTTGCGTTGGGCTGTGGGGTGGGTGGGGGTCAGTGGTGCTGGGGCTGGGCGTTCTTGGGCAGGAGGCGGACCAGGCCGCAGCAGGCGAGGGTGATCCCGGCGACGATCAGCAGGCTGAGGAGCATGCCGTGCGCGGCGCGTGTGGGGGTGTGCAGGTAGACGGTGGTGACGGCGGCGGCGCCGAGCGCGTTGGCGAGCTGCTGGACGGCGGTCAGGGAGCCGGATCCGGAGCCTGCTTCGTCGGGGGTGACGTCGCCGAGGGTGATGTCGTAGACGGTGCCGAAGCAGGTGCCCATGCCGAGTCCTGTCACCACGGCGGCAAGGACGATGGCGGCCGGCCCGGTGCCGGTGCCCCAGGTGTGGACGGCGGCGGCCAGGGCGAGGGTGCCGGCCAGGGTGGTGCCCAGGCCGATGAGGATCAGGGTGCGGCCCAGCCGGGCGATGAGCCGGTAGCAGGCGATCGAGGCGATCACGATGCCGGCGGCCATCGGCGCGCTGCCGGTCAGGGCGGTGCGCAGGGGTGAGTAGCCCAGTCCGTCCTGGAGGAAGAGGGAGATCACGTAGAGCAGGCCGGAGACGGCGGCGAAGAACGCGATGCCCAGGACGAGGCCGGAGACGAACCCGCGGTTGGTGAACACAGGGACGGGCGGATCAGCGGGCTGGCCGCGGTGGTCTGGCGGCGGGCGAAGGCGACGAAGAAGATCACCGCCCCCGCGAGCGAGGCCCAGGACAGCGGGCGCCAGTCGTGGGTGGAGCCGTCGATCAGCCCGTACAGCAGCGTGGCCATCGCTCCGGCCAGCAGCACCGACCCGATGGCGTCGATCACCGTCGTCCGGTCGCCGGAGTCGTGGGGCAGCAGGCGGTGGGCCGCGACGAGGGCGGCGCCGCCGAGCAGGATGTTGATCAGGAACATGGCGCGCCAGCCGAGCCCGAAGGGGTTGGCGTCGATCAGGGTGGCGGCCAGGATCGGCCCGCCGACCGCGGACAGGCCGAGGACGGGGCCGAAGGCGCTGAAGGCTTTGCCGATCTGGTCGCGGGGGAAGACGGCGCCGAGGATGCCGAAGCCCTGCGGGATCAGCAGGGCGCCGAACGCGCCCTGCACCAGACGTCCGGCCACCAGGACCGACGGGCCGGTGGCCAGGCCGCAGGCGAGGGAGGCGGCGGTGAAACCGGCCAGGCCGATGAGGAAGACGCGGCGGCGGCCGTACTTGTCGCCGAGCCGGCCGCCGACGACCAGGAGTACGCCCAGGGCGAGCGCGTAGGAGGCGCCGAGCCACTGCACGAGGGAGGCGCCGCCGCCGAGGGAGGCGGTGATGGTGGGGGCGGCGAGGTGGGTGATGGTGGCGTCGAGCAGGTCGAGGACCTCGGCCGCCAGAATCACGGCGAGGATCGCCCAGCGGCGGGACGGCGGGAGGGCCCCGGCCTCAGTGGGCGGGGCGATGGTGCTGGTCATGGGGAACCCCCGGGACAACGGGACGAACAACATTCGTCACGAACAACGTTCGTTTCGACGGTAGTGAGCGAACATTGTTCGTGTCAAACAGTGTTCGTTCCGGGCTAGGCTTGCCCCATGAGTACGCAACCGGTCAGCCGTCGCGCACGCCCCGCCAAGGCCCCCCTCAGCCGCGACGTCATCGTCCGCACCGGCCTGGAGATCCTCGACCGCGACGGCCTGGGCGCCCTCACCATGCGCCGGGTCGCCAAGGAACTCGACACCGGACCGGCCTCGCTCTACGTCTACGTCGCCCACCGCGACGACCTCATGGCCGCCATGCTCGACGAGGCCCTCGCCCCCGTCCCCCGCACCCCGCTCCCCGCCGACGGCGACTGGCGCGAACACCTGCACGTCCTGGCCGGGGCGGCCGTGGAGGCGATGAGCCGCCATGAGGGCCTGGCCCAGGTCGCTCTCGGCGCCATCCCCACGGGCGAGAACGTCCTGCTCGTCCTCGACCGCATGCTCGCCCTGCTCAAGGCCGGGGACCTCACCGACACCACCGCCGCCTGGGCCGTCGACCTGCTCTGGCTCCACCTCGCCGCGGCCGCCGCCGAACAGAGCGCCTACAACACCAAGGGCTCGGACGAAGAAAGCACCCTCGCCGACGCCGACCGCCGCTACGCCGCCCTGCCCGCCGACCGCTACCCGATGATCACCTCGCTCCGCCAGGCCCTGTTCTCCCCAGGCGACCGCGACACCTGGGGTCTGGACGTCCTGATCAACGGCATCCTCCACACTCCCGCACGGTGAGATCCGGCGAACGAGCCCCGACCCGCCCGCCGCGACCGCGTGACGGGCGCCGACGCGCCAGACGGCCCGGGCGAAGCCGCCGACAGCCCTGTCGGGACGGAGCGGACTGAAGGCGACGTTCAGGTGCGTTTCGTACGCTGCGGGCTGGACGCCGAGTTCGTGGGCGGAGTGCTGAAGGGCTCCGTGGAGCTGAGCCGGGCGTCACTGAGGTCCGGGCCGCCGACGACGAGGGCCGCCGTTTGAGGTCCACCGCTCGAGGACCGCTTCCCTGGACGACGGGGAGTTCGACAGGGTCGCCGACAGCCTGCCGGAGTTCCTGGATCACCTCCCTCGCTGCGTTGTCCGCTTCGTGGAGACGGGCGCGGCCGGTGATCTGTAGCGATGACGCCTGTGGGTCGCCAGGGGCCTGTCGGCTCCGGGTCCCGCTGGCTTCGGCGACGTGGTGTCGTTGATGCCCTGACGGCGTCACTAGCGGGACTCGCCATCTGCGTCCGCGTTGTTGTCGAGGAGTTCCTGGGTGCGGCGCAGCAGGGCCTGTCGTACGGCGTCCGGTGACAGGACTCGCAGGGGTGTGGCCAGGCCGAGGAGGTACTGGGCGAGTCCCTCTGCGTCGGGGCCGCCGACGTCGACGATGGTGGCGTCGGTGCCATCGGGACGGTGGGTGCCGATCGTGGAGGGGATCAGTCGCAGGGCCTGGTCCATGGGCACCGGGAGGCGGATCGTGGCGGTGAGCGGGTAGGGGCCGGTCGCGATGGAGCGGGAGACGAGCCGTGCGGGGTCGGGCGGGTCGAGGAGTTCCACCGGGTGTCCGGTCGTCTGCAGCCGGTCGACTCTGTCGGCCCGGAAGGTCCGCCACTGATCCCGTGTCACGTCCCGGGCGACGAAGTACCAGCGGCGGCCGGTGTGGACGAGGCGGTAGGGGTCGACGTCCCGGATCGTGGCTCTTCCTTGCCAGTCGCGGTACGACAGACGGGCGCGCTCGCCACGGCGGCACGCGGCAGCCAGTTCCAGCAGCATGCCCGGCGTGATCTGCGGCTCTTCGGGCCTGGGGGTGTGGACGAAGGCGGCGTCCATCTCGCCCAGCCGGTGGGCGATCCGCTGGGGCAGGACCTGCCGCAGTTTCAGCAGTGCCGACAGCGCGGCCTGGTCACCGCCCAGCGCGCCGCTGTGCGCCGCCCCGCGCAGTCCGACGGCGACGGCGAGCGCCTCTTCGTCATCGAGGATCAGCGGCGGCACCCGGGTTCCGGCGCGGAGGCGGTATCCGCCCCATGGTCCGGGGTCGGACTCGATGGCGTAGCCGAGTTCCCGGAGCTTGGCGATGTCCCGCCGCACGGTGCGGTCGGTGACCTCCATCCGGCCGGCCAGCTCACCGCAGGTCCACGATGGCCGCGCGGCCAGTAAGGAGACCAGTCGCAGCAGGCGGGCGGATGCGCTGATCATGTTCCGCAGTGTTCCACATGACCAGGACCGGATCTGTCCTGGTCCAGCCGTAGCGTCTTCTTCATGAACACGGGAAACGCTTCCGCACCTACGTTCCGCTATGCGGCCGTCACCTTCGACTGCCCGGACCCCGCAGAACTGGCCCGCTTCTACGGTGAGGTCCTCGGTCTGCCGGTCGTCTACTCCACAGAGGATTTCGTCCTGCTCGGCCAGGAGAGCGCGGCCGGCCTGGGATTCAACCGGCTGTCCGACTACCGCCGTCCCACCTGGCCGGACCCTGCCCAGGAGAAGCAGGCCCACATCGATCTGGGCGTCGACGACCTGGACGCCGCCGAGGCGCGCCTTCTGGCCTTGGGGGCCGTCAAGCCCGGGTTCCAGCCGGAGCCCGACCGGTGGCGGGTCCTGCTCGACCCGGCCGGCCATCCCTTCTGCATCTCCACCCTGGTCTGAGCACCACAGAAATCGCCGGAATCGCTCCCGCGACCTCTATCGGCCTGGCCCTCGGGCGGGGGACCTGCGGCCCCGGCGAGTGTCCGTCTGTCCTGAGGGAGCTCGGCCGACTCTCCGCCTCAGTGGTCCGCGCAGCACGGGGTCGGGTCCGGCATCTCGAAAGGCACCAGGACCCCGCCCGCGGCGGGCATGGCGGACAGGACGAGTTCGCCGTCGGCCGTCCATTGGGGGCGTACGTGGTCGTTCGTGACCAGGCAGGTGTCCGGGGCCGGTGGGTCCAAGGCCCCGAGCACGGCCACGCGGTCGATCGCCGAGCGCGCGAGGACGTCGGTGACGGCGAGTGTGCCCGTGAGGGAGGCCGCGCCGGGGTACAGCACCGCGCGGCCCACCGCGTCGGGGATGCCACGCGTCACCGGGTGGCCGTGTGCCGCCAGCCGCTCCTCGACGGTGCTCAGGAGCCGCCGGGAGGGCAGGGCGAGGGACACCGCGACACGCGGCCGCTCGTCGCGCACCAGGTGCGTACATCCGAACACCTCGTCAGGCAGGTCGAGTTCGGAGGCCAGCGTGTGGAGCAGGTGGTCGGCGGCGCGCAGGTCCCTGGCGTGTGCGTCGACCGTCAGCGTGTGCGGCGTCACGACGGCAGGACCCACACCGGGTTCGAGTAGAACCACAGGTCGAGCCACGGGTCCGCGTCCCCGATCACGTCGATGGCCGGGCCCGCGGGGTCGACCGCGGCACCCATCGGGCCGACGGCGGTGCGGTTGCCGTCGGTGCCGCGCAGTCGGAGATAGACCGGGCGGTCGACGCGTCCGAGGTCGTAGCTGAGGCGGACGCTGCCGGAGGACCTGTTCACCTCGTACGACGTCACGACCCTGGCCGTCGGCGCGGTGAAGGTGTCCCGATCCGCTACCGGGCCGGTCACGTCGCCCTGGATGACGTCCACCCGGGACAACCGCGGCACGAAGCCAGCCCAGTTGGGCCCTCCGGCGAGGGCGACGTCGACGGTCAGCGTGACGTTCGTACCCTTCCTGACGTGCAGGGCACCGCCCAGCGTGGCCCAGCGGCTGCCGCCGGCCACGCGGACGTCGAGACCGCTGATCAACTGTCCGTGGTCCACCCAGATACGACCCGCCCGGATGCCGTCCATGACGGCGGCGTAGCCGAAGCCGTCGGCCCCGACGTGGGTGCGGCCGTAGTGGCCGGGCCAGTAGTCACCCTCCGTGAGGTCGATCCTCCCGCCGTAGACGGGGTCCCCGTGCTTGCCGTCGGTGGCGAAGTCGCCGTTCGGGCCGCGGACGGCGGTGTCCGTGTAGACGTGGTGGGAGTCGGAGTTGGCGGTGATCCACCAGGGTTTGCCCTCGGCGAGGAGGCTGTCCCACAGTCCGCCGACGGTGGCGGTCATCCAGTCGAACCCGCCCCAGGTGCGGTAGCTCTCCAGCGGGTAGCCGGGGAAGGAGTTGGCTCCCGGGCTGCCGTCGTACAGGCCACGGGCCCGGCCCATGCCGAGGCCCTTGGCGATGCCGGCGGCCTGGTGGCCGGGGGCGCCCTCCATGCCGACGGCGATGCGGCGGCCCTCCCCGGTCGCGTCGCGCCAGGCACGGATCTCGTGCGGCGAGTCGATGCCCTTGCGCGCCGGGTGGTTGGCGAGCATCAGCGCGTCCTTGACCTGGCGCTGCCGGACCTGGTCGGCGAGGAAGCCGAGGCCCGCGATGGCCAGTGCCTCGTTGGCGGGCGTCGAGTCGCCGGCGCCCTTGACGCTGCCGTCGTAGTCGGTCTCGAACCGCTTGAGGACGGAGACCTCGTTGCGGCCGGGGTGGACGAAGACGGTGCCGTGTTCGGCACCCGGGATGTTCCACTCCAGGCCCTGGAAGACGAGGGTGTCCTCGTAGGCGGCGCGGGCCTCTCGGATGTCCGGGTTGACCTTCTCGACGCCGATCCTGGCGTGGGTGGCGTTGCCGTGGTCGGTGATGACCAGCCAGTCCAGGCCGTGCCTGGCGCCTTGTCGGACCTGGTCGGCGACGCGGTACTTGCCGTCGTTGCTGTACTGGGTGTGGACGTGGTGGTCGCCGGCCAGCCACAGGAAGCCCTTCGCCCGGCGGGCGCCGGGGGCAGCGGCAGCCGCGGGGGTCTGCGGGGCGAGGACGCTCGCGGCGGTCAGGCCCGCACCGAGCAGGCCCGCCCGGCGCAGCAGAGAGCGGCGTGACCGCTGCTCGGGGGTCAGAGCCTCGTCGGGCACGGAGGCGTCGAAGGCGGCGGGCAGCTCCGTCGCCGTGTGCGCGTCATCGTGGTCGTGGTCGTGGTCGTGGTCGTGGTCGTGTAGGTGTCCGTGTACGTGCCAGTGATGACCGTGCCCGTGGCCGTGCCCCATGAATCGCCTCCTGGCTACCGCCTGCCGCCGCGGGCGCTGCTGCGCCGCCTGAGGAGGATCGAGGCGAAAGGTGAAAATTGAACGACTGGTGGGTGAGTGGCGGACGACCTGGGCGCGACGGTTCGCGTCCGCGCTCATTGATTCCTCAAGTTCCCTTGCTCATCGTGGTGTTGTACGCCGAACCTGAGCATCGTTCATGTCTCGTCCACTCCTCCGACCGGAGACACCCCCCCATGAGAAGACTCCTCGGTACCCTCGCGGCCGCGGCCCTGACCCTGACCGGCCTGGCCGCCACCGGCGCCACGCCGACGGCCGCCGCCCCTGACGCCCCCTCCGTCGCCGCCGGCGCCACTGGATCCTTCACCGTCCTCACGTACAACATCGCCGGCCTCCCCCTCGGCCTCGGCGACAGCGACCCGGAGACGAACACCCCGCTCATCGGGGAGCGGCTCGGCCCGTACGGCATCGTGAACGTGCAGGAGGACTTCAACTACCACGCCTCCCTGTACGCCCACGACACCCACCCCCACCGCACGGCGACCAGCGGCGGAGCCGCGATAGGCGACGGCCTCAACACCCTCTCCGACTACGCCTTCGAGGACTTCCAGCGGGTCAGGTGGAACCACTGCACGGGGACCAACTGCCTGACCCCGAAAGGCTTTTCCCTGGCCCGAGCTCGGCTCGCCGAGGGCGTCTTCGTGGATCTCTACAACGTTCACACCAACGCCGACAGCACCGATGACGCGCTGGCGGCCCGTCGCGCCAACATCGAGCAGCTGTCGGACTTCATCCAGGCCAACTCCTCCGGCAACGCCGTGATCGTCATGGGCGACACGAACACGCGGTACACGCGCGCGGGCGACAACATCCGCACCCTGCTGTCGGAGAACGGCCTGAAGGACCCGTGGGTCGACCTGGTCAAGGGCGGCACCCCGCCCCCGCAGGGCGGCGACCCGCTGCTCTGCGACTCCGCCGCCCCGGCCGACTCCTGCGAGGTCGTCGACAAGGTCCTGTACCGCGGCAGCGAACTCCTGAGCCTCCATGCCACCCACTATCACAACGAGTGGGCGTCCTTCCTCCGCTCCGACGGCAAGCACCTCTCCGACCACTTCCCGCACACGGTCGACTTCTCCTACACCCTCGCCCCGTCCCTGAAGGCGAGCGACTTCCTCGGCGGCCCGCACGGCACCGCGTTCAACGACGCTGACGACCTGCCGACCACCGTGTCCCCGCGCACCCTCACCCTGCGTGGCGGCTCCCGCCTGGACGCGGTGTCGCTGACGCACGACGGCGGCAGGGTCCTGACCCACGGCGGTACGGGCGGCACGGCGACGTCCCTGACGCTCGTCACCGGGGAGCACCTCACCTCGGTGAAGCTGACGCAGGGCCAGAAGGACGGTCGCACCAGGATCTTCTCGGCGGCCTTCACGACCGACCGGGGCCGTACCCTCTCCTCCGGCGTGGCGTCGTCGGACACCCGTACCTTCACCGCACCGCCCGGCTGGCAGATCGTCGGCTTCACGGGCCGGTCGGGCGACGAGATCGACAAACTGGGCGTGCTGTACGCACCGATCGGCTGAGCAGCGCTCGCCCTCGGGGGGTTTACGTCCTTGGTCGAGGCGGTCGAGGCGGTCGAGGCGGTGTCAGGTGGGTCTGGGAGGTTCGGCCCGGGGGTCCGGCTTGGGCGATCGTTGTCTGGGGCGACGGCTTGTGGCCAGCCCTGGGTGGAGCAGTGTGTGCGGCTGTCAGGTGAGTGGGTCCTCGGTATGATCAGCGTTTCCTTTGGGGGTGGGTTGCTCGCACCGGGTGGGGTGTCCAGGGGTGGAAGTGAAATACGCGCTGTTCTCGGACGAGGACGACAGCGACTTCTGGGGTTTTGTTCACGGGGCCAGGGGACTCTTCACGCCGCTTCCGGACGGGGAGGGCACTCGCCGCGTGCTTTTCGAAGGATGTCGCCCGCAGGGTGGTCTGCTGGAGAGCGTCCGTCACGTCGGTTTCCGTCGCGCCAGGGCGGGAAACGCCTATGTCGCCCTTCTGGACCGCGACGGCGCCACTATGGGCTCCTACTTCGTGGGCGAGGTCACTGTTGTCGAGGTCAAGCCCTCTGTACATGGCGCCGGCCTGGTCGACCTCACGGTGACCCTCTGGTGTGCGGACGCTCTGCCCGGAGCGGAACGAGCGTGGGATCTGGTCCGCACAGGCGGTCTGAACCGTACGGGTATGTGGCGCGAGCTCGCAGCGGAGGAGCGACATGCGTGGTTGTCGGTGGCGCTGTGGTCCCGGGGATACCAGCGTCAGGGAAAGCCGGATGCTCCGGTGGGTCAGGTGCTCGTCTTGGACGGTCGGCACATCATCGACGAGGACAGCTTCTACTGTGCGATCGGTGAGGCCGTCAACGGGCCCGGAGGGTACTTCGGCTGGAACCTCGACGCTCTGGACGACTGCCTGTGCGGCGGGTGGGGCGCCACTGCTCCCTTCACCGTGCGCTGGGATTCTTCGGCCGAGGCACGGGCACGGTTGGCGGAACGCGTCCCTGTCGGCGATCGTGAGGTGACGGTGTTCGACCTGCTTGTGGAGATTCTCGAAGAACGGGGCGTGAGCGTCATCCTCCGGTGACGGCTGGTCGGTCCGAGGGAGTGATCCGCGCAAGGATGCGGGGAGTTCTACGGACGGCGGTGTGCGACGTGAACTCCGCGACCTGGAGCCTTCGGTGAGCGTCGGCAACGGCTTGGCATCACGCACCCCGAGCTGCGCGACGTCGTCCCCCGGGGCTTCACGGACCTGTCCCCGATCGCCGAGCAACTCACCATCACGTACGACTTCACCCTCGCCGCGGCCCGGCGGTGTCCCGCGCGCGAACCCTGGCATCACCTTCACCTACGTCCCCGGCGAGGGCACCGACAGTTCCCAACGCGGCCGCACGATGCCGGCACATCAACCAGCTGGGCATGAGCTGACGCCTCTTGAGCCGGCGATCTCCTGCCGACGGTGACCCGACCTCGCGCGGGGGCGATCCCCGAGTGAGTGGGGCCTGCCTGGGCGGAGGGCGCGGCAACCATCGCTGCCGGAGCCGCGTGCGCGTGGACGGTGAAGGCGACCGCACTCCACCGTTCGCGGACGGGCACTCGAACGGGGAGAACGGGGAGAACGGGGAGGTCAGGGCCCTGCTCCGGATGGTCGAGGGGGCGTCGCTCATGCGGGGGCGAGGGAACGTTTCCGTACTTCCTGCCCTGTCACCGGCTCGGAGATGATCACGCCGCCCCGGCCCTTGCCGGGGAACCCAAGCTCTCCCCGGAGGTGGCTCCTGTGGTCCTCGTCATCGTCGTCGCCGTACTCGCGCTGCTCGCCGGCCTGGCCGCGAACCGCTGGCTCCGGCCGCGGCTGGTCAACGCCGACGACGACGAGGGCATGGCGGTCAAGGACCTCGTCGGCCCCCTGCTGACGATGACCGTTCTGCTGCTCTCCTTCGTTCTGGTCACCGCCAACGGTTCGTACGGCAAGGCCGAGGTGGCCGCGCGCGGCGAGGCCCGCGCGCTGGACCAGCTCGTGGAGACCGCCGAGTACGCCCCTGCCCTGCAGCGGGGGAAGATCCAGGCTGACGCCGTGTGCTACGCCCGCGCGGTCCGGGTCCAGGAATGGCCCGCCATGTCCGACGGCAACGGTTCGCCGGCCCCCAGTGTGTGGTCGACGTCGTTCCGGGAGACCTTCGAGACGCTGGAGGGCAAGCCGGCCTTCGGCATGCTCGTCGCCGCCGACAACAAGCGCTCCGACGAACGCGAGGAACGCCTGACCCAGGCGACCTCCAGCATCCCCTCGACCATCTTCTGGTTCCTGCTCGCCACCCTGGTCATCACCGTCGCGGCCCTCGGGATCTGCCTGCCCCGCAGGAACAACCGGGGCCAGATCATCACGCTGGTCGTGATCACCGCCCTGCTGACCACGGCCCTCGTCATCATCCGTGACGTCGACCGGCCCTTCGGCGGCATCATCGACATCGAGCCCACCG
Organism: Streptomyces sp. NPDC058955; assembly: GCF_042741435.1. NCBI lineage: Bacteria > Bacillati > Actinomycetota > Actinomycetes > Kitasatosporales > Streptomycetaceae > Streptomyces > Streptomyces sp. NPDC058955. Next base: position 58,558 of record NZ_JBHYKM010000028.1, read on the forward strand.
CCATCGCCGAGGCCGAGCGCCAGGCCGAACGCGACTTCACGGCCAACCACCCTGTCGCCGAACTCCCCTGCGACGCCGACGGCAACCGCCGGAACGCCTGAGGGGGTGCGACGCCCTCCTGGCCCGCACCCCCCGGAGCGAGGGCACGGCGAAAGGGCACGTCAGCGCGGTCCTGACGAACCTGTATGGGTGAGTACGGTTCCGGCCTTGGTCAGCATCTGGCCGAGGAGGTGGAGGGCTCGTGCCCGGGTCGGTGCTCCGCGGGCCGTCCCCGCCCAGTAGGTGTCGGTGAGTTCCTCGGTCGCCTTGAGGGTCTGGCCCTCGTCCTGGGCGGCGAGTACGAGGACGAACCGCACGTAGTCGCCGATGTCGGTGGCCTGGGGGTACTGGTGAAGGAACGGCTGCAGGCGTGGTGTCAGGGCGGGGAGGGTGCGGTCCGTCGGGAAGACGACGGCGAGGCCGGCGAGCGCGAGGCGGACCGCGGGACATTCGGCCGACCAGCGGGCGAGCAGATCTGGGACGTGCGCCTCGACCGCGTTGCGGGCGCGGGTTTCGCTGTCGTGATCGTCGGGGCGCGGGGTGGCCGGCCAGGCCTCGGTTAGGTGGCGCTCGGCGACGGTGGCGGCGTTGAAGAGCAGGACGACGGCCTGGAACCGGTGGCGGGCGGGAATCCGGTCGTCGACGGCGAGGGCCGCGGGCAGGGCGAGGCCGCCGGCGGTGTCGGGCCGGCACGTGTCCTGGTGGAGGATCTCGTTGTAGAAGTCGCCGAGGAAGCTCCGGTCGTCCCAACCGGGGTCGACCTCGGCGTCGAAGAGCATTGCGGCCTGGGCCGGCCTGGCGCCCGGCAGAGGCAGACGGTCGGCGATGACGTCACGGAAGAGCCGCCGGATCGGCGGACCGGAAGCATCGCGTCGCCCAGCTTGTCGTTGAACCAACGGTCGCCCCCCCCGCAGCCTGCCCCGGGTCGTCCGGCTCCGCTCCGCCAAGGGTAGGTTCAATTCTGCCAGCGACGGCTGACTGAGGCAGCAGCGGAAGGGGGTCGGTGTGACGCACGAGAGGGACATCCAGGTCGGGACTGACGTACGGATCACCGGGGGACCGTTCACGGACTTCACGAGCCCCGTGGTGGCCGTCGACCACGCTCGGGGCCGTGTTGAGTTGACGGTGGACATTCTCGGTGACGCGACCAGGATCGATGTCTCTTTGTCGGATGTCGTGAGAGTGGTCTGACCTTGTTCCTCATGCTCGCCGCGGACGTCCGCCGCCCCTGCTGCGGCAGCGCGGTGAGTGTCCGCCGCATCCGGCCGACGGCGCCCCGAGACTCGCGCGGCGGGGAGGGAATGCCAGACTTTGCGGATGATCAACGCCAAGGACACGGTCCGCGAGTTTCTTCTGCAGGTGCGGTCAGGGCTGCATCCTGACCGAGCCGGTCGCTTCATGGCCGGCCGGGTCCAAGCCCACCAGGTCGTCTCGGAGGCGCCGGTGGTCGTGGAGCGAACACCGCAGCAGTACACCGAGCACGTCCAGGAGATGCTCGACGCGTACGGCGCCTTCACGCTGACCGTGGACGAGCTCATCGCCGAAGGCGATCGCGTCTATGCCCGCTGGACCCAAACCGGACACCATGTGGGAGCGGTCGACCACCACCCGCCGACCGGTGCGCAGATCACAGCGACGACCAGTGCGGTCTATCGCGTGGAGGACGGCCTGATCGTCGAGTACTGGATCCAGATCGACCGGCAGGGAATCACCGCCCAGCTGGAGCAAGCCGCTGCCGAGCACTGACGTCAGACCTGATCCACGGCGCGCGCTCTCCGTACCCGTACCGGGGGATCAGTAGCCGACGGTGAAGCGCCGCTGGTGGTGGCGGGGGTGTTCGATCTCGTCGAGGAGGGCGAGGGCGTAGTCCTCGACGGAGATGGCGCTGTTGCCGCTCTCGTCCGTGACGAGGTCGTCCAGGGCGGTCCGGTATGCACCGGTGCGGTCGCCGGGGGCGATCTCCGCCGCGGGGCTGAGGTCGGTCCAGCCGAGGTCGGCGACGGTGCGGTAGTGGTCGAGGGCGTCGCCGTGGGCGCGCATGATCTGCAGGAGGAAGTCGGGCAGGCCAGGGGTGTCCCAGACCTGCTTGCCGTCGGGGGTGCGCAGGGAGCCGGCGCCACCGACGGTGATCAGGCGCGGGGCCTGCGGGCCGAGGGTGCGCAGACCTTCGGTGAGTGCTTCGGCGGCGGGCCGGATGGTGGCGAGGTCGCCGGGGCCGTCGCCGCCTCTGCTTCCGCCGCGCGGTCGAGAGCGACTTCGCCCACGCCCGGGACGTCGGCCACTACGCCCAGGCTCTCGGGTACGCGCCCCGCACCCTCACCCGGGCGTCGCTGGCCGCCGCCGGTGTCGGTGCCAAGGACTGCATCGACCGGCGCGTCATCCTGGAGGCCAAACGCCTCCTCGCCCACGACGACGCCCCCGTCGTCTCCATCGCGGCCCGCCTCGGCTTCCCGGACCCCAGCAACTTCACCAAGTACTTCACCCAGCGGACCGGCACCACACCCGCTGCCTTCCGCGCCCCCTACCATCCCGGCCGGCCACCCCGCTGAACCACCCGCCGGCGCTCCACCGCCGACGGAAAAGCCCGGTTCCTCCCCGGGGAAGGGGAGGAACCGGGCTGCGCGTTCCGCCAGGGGGCGTGGGACGGCGTCAGGAGCGGTCGAGCGCGCGGGCGAGGAAGCGTCGCGTGGCCTGCTCGCGCGGAGCGGTGAGCACCTGCTCCGCGGTGCCCTGCTCCACGATCACGCCGCCCTCCAGGAAACAGACCCGGTCCGCGACGCGTCGGGCGAAGTCCATCTCGTGGGTGGCCATCAGGATGGTCAGGCCGCGCCGCTTGAGGTCGGCGACGACGTCCAGGACCTCGCCGACCAGTTCGGGGTCGAGGGCCGAGGTGATCTCGTCGAAGAGCAGCAGCTCCGGTTCGGTGGCCAGGGCGCGGGCGATCGCCGCGCGCTGCTGCTGCCCGCCCGAGAGACGGTCGGGGTGCTCGTCGGCCTTGTCCGCGAGCCCGAGGCGGTCGAGCAGCTCGCGGGCCGCGGCCTCGGCCTTCCGGCGCGGGACGCCGTGGACCTGGCGGGGCGCGAGCGTGATGTTGTCCAGCACGCTCAGGTGCGGGAACAGGTTGTACGCCTGGAAGACGATGCCGATCCGTCGGCGGGCGACGTCGGGGTTGAGGCGGGGGTCGGTCAGCTCGGTCTCGCCCAGGTGGACGGTGCCGTCGTCGACGACCTCCAGCAGGTCCACGCAGCGCAGCAGGGTCGACTTGCCCGAGCCGGAACCGCCGATGAGGCAGACGACCTGGTGCTCGGCGACGTCCAGGTCGATCGAGCGCAGGACCAGCCGCTCGTCGTACTGCTTGCGGAGGCCGCGGATGCGCAGCAGCGGCGCGCTCATCGGCCCGCCCCCGCCCAGGTGCGCCGCGCGGCCCGCTGCTGGAGCCGGTCGGCGAAGCGGGTGAGGGGGATGGTTACCGCGATGAACAAGAGGGCCGCTCCCAGGTACGGGGTGTAGTTGAAGTCGTAGTCGGCCTTGATCTGCGCGGCCCGCAGCGCTTCGAGCGGACCGAGGACGCACACCAGCGCCGTGTCCTTCTGCAGGGCGATGAAGTCGTTGAGCAGGGGCGGGAGCACGTTGCGTACCGCCTGGGGCAGCACGACGTGGCGCAGGGTCTGCCGTTCGTTGAGGCCCAGGGCCCGGGCGGCGTTCCGCTGCGCCGGGTGGACCGAGTTCAGCCCTGCCCGGAACACCTCGGCGACGTAGGCGGTGTAGGAGAGGGTGAGGGCGATCACGCCGAGGACCCACGGCTCGGAGGGGGTTCCCTGCAGCTGCAGCGCCGGCAGTCCGAAGCCGACGAGGAAGACCAGCAGCAGGGTCGGTACGCCGCGGAAGACGTCCACGTACACGGTGGCGGCGAGCCGCAGCGGCTGGAGGCCCGGGGCGCGGGTGACGCGCACCAGGGCGATCAGCAGTCCCAGGACGAGGATCAGGACCTCGGCGACGAGGAACATCTGGATGTTGAGCCAGAAGCCCCGGAGGAGATCGGGGAAGGCGGCGCGGAGTTCGGCGCCGTCGAAGAACAGGCTGTCGACGCGCTCCCAGCCCGGCGAGGAGACCGCCGCCGCTCCCACGGCGACCAGGGCGAGCAGGGTGCACAGGGTGGAGACCCAGGTGTGGCGGCGCTTGCGGGAGAGGCGGTACCGCTGCCGCTCCCGTTCGTGCTCGCTGGGCCGGTAGGGGGTGTCGGGCGTGTCGGGAGAGGTGGTCGGCCGGTCCGGTGCGGCCGTCTTGCTGATGTCCACGGTCGGCCCGTTATCGCTTCAGCTCGGGGACGTTCGCCGAGGCCGACAGCCACTGCGTGGTGAGCCTGGCGAGCGTGCCGTCGGTCCTGAGCTCGTCGAGGGCCTGGTTGACGCAGGAGGTGTACCCGCTGTCCTTCGGCAGGAGGAGGCCGAACTTCTCGGGGGTGCCGCCCGCGTAGCCGAACTGGCCGACGATCGCGCCGTTCTCCAGCTCCGCCCCGGCCAGGTAGAAGACCGTGGGCAGGTCGGTGACGATCGCGTCGATCTGGCCGTTCCGCAGCGCGGTGACCTCGTCCTTGGTGGTGCTGAAGACGCTCGGCTGCTTCGCGGGCTTGATCTGGTCGAGCACGGCCTGGTAGCTGGTCGTCGCCACCTGTACGCCGATCCTGGCGTCCTTGAACGCGCTCAGGGACGCGGCCTTCGCGAAAGCGGATCCGTCGAGCGTCAGGATGGCCTGATTGGCGGTGTAGTAACTGGTGGAGAAATCAACGGCTTTCGCGCGCTGCGGCGTGATGGAGATCTGGTTGATGTCGAAGTCGAAAGCCTTGGGGCCAGGGGCGTAGGAATGGGAGAAAGGCTCGACGACCCATTTCACCTGGTCCCGTTCGAAGCCCAGCTTCCCGGCCACCGCGTAGGCCACGGCGCTTTCGAATCCCTTTCCGTTCGACGGGGTGTTGCTGTCGAACCACGGCTCGTAGGCGGGGGAGTCGGTCGCGACGGTGAGCTGGCCGCGCTTGTGGAGATGCGGGCTGTCGGTCGTGCACTGGGCGGCGTTCTTGGAGCCGCCGGCCTGGGGGGTGCTCTGCGGCTGGGGTGCGCAACCGGCCACCGCCAGCGCGACGAGGGCGGAGGCGGAAGCCGCCAGGGATATGCGAGTACGGGACATCAGGGGTCCTTCGGAGAAGTCCGGGAAAGGTGAGGGAAAGAGGGCCGGTGCTGTGTGTTCAGCGACACAGATCGGCCGCACAGCGCACGTTGTCCACGTGGCGGCGGCGTACCAGCGGGAGAGTTCCGGACATGCTTTTCAGCATTCCGGTTCACCGAGACCGGCGTCAATCTCGAAGACCGTTGCCGGGGTAACGCGTTGATAACATGTCAGCTGGTGAGATGGAACACCCGGTCGCCTTGGCGCAGGCCGAAAACCTCCGCCGCGGAACCGCCCCGTACCACCAGTTCGGCAAAACCGACTCCGGAGCTTCCGACGGTGATTCCGGGCTCGCCGAGCGGCACGTCCGGGAGCCGGTCGTAACAGCGGACGCGGACGTCCCGGCCCTCGACCCGGTTGTGGACGAGGAGGCTCTTGGCGTCGGCGTAGCCGGGCAGCTCGACGGCCGGCCGGTCGAGCTTGCAGTTGCCGAAGTTGTCGACGACGGCGATCCGCACGTCGTCGGCGACCGCCGGGCGGACCGCCAGCGGCTGGGCGGGCACCGGGTGGCCGTCCGTCAGCCAGCGGGCCAGCAGGGGCGTGTACCAGAGGCTCCGGAACTGGGTCCTCACCATCTCCTCGATCTCGGCCGGGGTCAGCTCGGCCCAGTCGGCGGCCGCGGCCTCCAGTACCTCGCGGACATCGGTGACGTGAACCTCCGTCAGCCCCAGGTAGGTCGCCAGAGGGGCGAGGACCCGCTGGTTGAGCGTGCTGACGACCAGGTGGTTTCCGTGGCGGAAGGAGCAGAAGGGCACCCCGTTGGGCCAGTGTCCGTCCCGGGGCGCGATGTTGACGAGGACCACGACCGGCTGGGTCGGGCCGCCGATCAGGTCCGTGGAGCGGAGCAGGTCGAGCAGGGTGAGGGCGGCGGCGCCCTCGGGATCCGGTCCGCCCAGCGGCAGGACGGTCGGTGTGGCGCCGAAGAGGGTGGCGATCCGGGTGGACTGGCGGGCGAGGGCGTTGGGGTCGGCGCAGTCGGTGAGGGAGACGACCGGGGGGAGCGGCATGGCGGTGGTTCGCCCTTCTGTCGAGGGGGTGGACACGTGGTGGGTCCGGGGATCGAGGAGCGGCGGCCTACGGGCTCGGCGGCCGGGCCCGGACAACAAAAAAACGGACCCTCCGTTTCCGGAGGGTCCGTCGCGTCTTGCGCGCACACGGCTTCGCTAGCGAAGCGCCTCCGGGAGCGGGGGCATCATTCGCATCATGGCGAGGGTGGTGGTGTGCTGCATGGGCTGGACGGTAGCACCCGGCGGGACCGTCTTGGAAACCCATCCACATGGTGGACACGCCTTTCCGATCGCCCATGATCGCCATCAGGGCGGGCGCCACCGCCTCCGTACGACGACGCGCCCAGGAGGACGCACGCCGACGCCGAGCGCGAAGCCCCGTCCCTTCGTGACCTGCGTCTCGCCGAGCAGGTCAGGAGCGGAAGACCCCGATCATGATCAGGGCGGCGGCGCACAACCGGCGACAGCGCGGGGCACGGGTGCTCCCGGACCCCGCGCTGTCGAGTCGAGGGGTGGACGGCTCAGTCGTCGGCCGGCTGCCAGATCGTGCTGCGCAGATCCGAGCCGCTGACCAATTGGATCCGCCGGGGTTCGATCCGGATCACGTGATACTCCGGATCGTCGGGCCCGCCGCGCCAGTAGTGAACCGGGTCGTAACCCACCCCCGGCGGACTGCCCTCGAGGTAGAGGTCCCAGGCGTGCCGCCGGTCGGTGTCGGCCTCGACCCAGGTGGAGAGCGCGTCGACGTGGACGGCGTTCTGGCGGGGGCTCCAGTACGAGTACGTCGTGTGCGGGCTGTGGGCCAGGTGCGCCGCCTTGACCGGGGTCCTGTAGGCGGCCAGCCAGCCGACCGGGCGGCCCCCGACGATCTCCCAGACGGGGAGGAGGACTCTGGCGCGCGGCCGGTTCCGGCGGTCGACCGTGATCATCGTGGCGTACTTGATGTCGCGGACGTAGCTGAAGAAGGCGTCCTGGACGTCGGTGAACGTGTCGGTCTTGGTAGCGGGCACGGCGGTGCTCCTTCCCCGGGGTCGGGATCGCGGGTTACTCGACGGCGGTGAGTTCGGGCGACGGTTCGCGCTCCGCGACCACACGGCCCTTGCCCGACCGCACTCCGAAGGCGCTGACCAGCACCGCTCCCAGTGCCGCGGCGAGCGGCACCCACAGCGCGGCCTGGTATCCGGCAAGGCGCGCGGCAGCCGTATCCGATGCCGTGGCCGCGACGTTGACCGCGGCCGCCCCGGAGAGACCGAGTGCCGCGCCGAACTGGAAGGCGGTGTAGAGGAGTCCGCCGGCCAGTCCCTGCTCCTCCTCCTTGACGTCCTCCGTCGCCACGATGGTCAGCGGACCGTACGTCAGGGCGAAGGCGACACCGAGGAGCAGCAGGCTCGGAAGCATCGTGAGGTAGGTCCAGTCGGCGCCGAGCGGAAGGAAGAGCGCGTAGGAGAGGGAAGCGACGATCAGGCCGCCGAAGATCAGGCGGGCGTTGCCGAAGCGGTCGACCAGCCGGGGGACGACCGTCGGCGAGAGGATCGCGTCGACACCGATGACGATCATCGCGAAGCTCGTCTCCAGGGCGGACCAGCCGCGCAGCTCCTGGAGGTAGAGGACGACGATGAACTGGAAGCCGAAGAACCCTGCGGCGAAGAGCAGGCCGGCGACGTTGGTCCGCACCAGAGCGCCGCTGCGGAAGATGCCGAGCCGGACCAGGGGCGCGGCCGCGCGGCGTTCGATGACGAGGAACGCGGCCAGGCAAGCCAGTCCCGCGCCCAGCGTGACGACGGTCGAGACGAGAGAGGCGTGGCTCACCCGCTCCACCCCCAGGACCAGGAGCAGGATGGCCGCGGTGATGGTCAGACCGCCGGCGAGGTCGAGGCTCTGCCCGGTCCGGTCGGGCCGCGGCGACTTCGGTACGAAGGCCAGCGCGCCGATCAGGATCAGCGCCGAGAGGACCACCGGCGCGAAGAACACCCATCGCCAGTCGACCGAGGCGAGCAGGCCGCCCACGACCAGGCCGATCGAGAACCCGCCGGCGGCTGTACCGGAGTAGAAGAGCAGAGCCTTGTTGCGGCGCGGGCCCTCCGCGAAGCCGGTGGTGATGACGGAGAGCCCGGCCGGGGTCATGAAGGCCGCCGCGACACCGGTCACGAACCGGGCGGTGATCAGCTGCCAGCCCTCGGAGGCGAATCCGCCGAGCCCGGAGAAGACCAGGAACACCGAGAGCCAGAACACGAACATCCGGCGCCGTCCGAAGAGGTCCGCCGCCCGCCCGCCGACCAGCATGAAGCCGCCGTAGCCGAGGACGTACGCGCTCATCACCCACTGCAGCGTGCCGGTGGACAGGCCGAGATCGGCGCGGATGGCAGGCATCGCCACGTTCAGCATGGCGACGTCGATGCCCTCAAGGAAGATCGCGCCGCACAGGACGAGCAGCACGCCCCACTCCCGGGCACTGAACGCGGCGGCTGCCGCCTTGGTCGTATTCATGACAGGTCGACTCCTGGCTGTACGCAGAGGGAGGGAAAGAGAGGGAAAGAGATGGGCTGCCCGCTGTGCGGGCGGCTCGTTCACCTTCGGCCAGGACGCGCGGGCGGAACAACGGCGAAGATCTGGATGTTCGTTCAGCGAGGCTTACCGATCCGGCTCACCTGGGGGAACCGATGGAACGCGACGAGATCGAGTGCTTTCTCCTGCTCTCCGAGGAGCTGCACTTCGGCCGCACCGCCGACCGGATGGGGCTCTCCCGCGCCCGCGTCAGCCAGCTGATCCAGCGCCTCGAACGGCGCGTCGGAGCCCCGCTGTTCATCCGCACCAGTCGCCGCGTCGCCATGTCGGCGATCGGCCGCCGGCTGCATGCCGACCTCGAACCGCACCACCGCGCGATGGACGCCGCTCTCGCCCGCGCCGCCACCGCCGCGCGCGGCATCGACACGGTCCTGCACGTCGGATTCTCCAACCCGCTCACCGGCGAGATCGTGATGAAGGTGACGGAGGCGCTACGGGTCAGCCATCCCGGGCTCGCGGTGGAGATCTGCGAGGTGCCGATGAACGATCCGTACGGGCGACTGCGCGACGGCGCGTTCGACGTCCAGCTCCAGGAGTTCCCGGTCCGGGAGAACGACCTGGGCGGCGGCCCGCCCCTCCTCACCGAGGAACGCGTCCTCGCCCTACCGTCCGCGCACCCGCTCGCCGCCCGCGACACCCTCTCCCTGGAGGATCTGGCCGACGTCCCACTCCTCACCGTCGAGGGCGAACTGCCCGACTACTGGCAGGAGCACCACACCCCCACCCGCACCCCGAGCGGCAGACCCATCGCCCCCGGCCCCTCCGTGACCCAGATGCAGGAGGCCCTGATGCTGGTCGCGGGCGGCCGAGGCGCCCTCCTCACCGCCGCGCACACGGCGACCTACTTCGCACGCCCCGGCATCGCGTACGTCCCCGTCGCCGACGCGGAACCGGTCGGCTACGGCCTGGTCTGGCGCGCCGGAAACACCACCGGCGCCCTGCACGCCTTCGCGGACGCGGCCCGCACGGCGGCGCGGGAGCTGGCGCAGGGGGACCCGCGGACGGTGGCACCGGCGTGAGAGCGGCGCGTCTTGCGGACTGCGGGGCTCGACCGCCAAACGCGAGGAGATGAAGAGTGTCGGCATCGCCTCCAGCGAGTCGTTCGGCGGCTGGACGGAGACCTTCATCGTTCCCGCCTTTGCGCGGCCATCGTCGACCGCGTGACATTCAGTGGCACCGTCATTGAGACCGGCGCGACTCCTACCGACTCGCCTCGGCCTTGGCGCGGACCGAGACGCCCGCCAAGGCCTACTGGCCGCCGCAGGAGGCGGGGAGCCGTCGGACCTTGCCCGTCGGGCGGGCCATGGGACCGGCACTCACAGCGCCAACCTCTCCCACGCAACCCCGTTCGGCCGGGTTGCTGGATCTCGCGCGAAGTCCGCGAACACTGACACGACCTGCTCACGGTCCTGGAGTACACAGCGGTAGTGTCGCTCGGGCGAGCCGTCGCGATGCTCAACCGCATACCCGCCCTCAGCAACCCCGGCCCGGGCACCGGTTCCGACCTGGACAAACCGACCTGACGGATCTTCGAGGATCACGAACCAGTTCTCCGCAGACAGGCGACGCACTGCCCGCTCCACGGCCTCCCAATCCGGGCCGCTGACCGGTAGCCCGACACACGACCGAAGCTCCAGCGCACCCGCGGTCCGCAGAGCGGGCGGGGCATGCACCACTCCGGCCTGCGGGTCGAAGCAGACCAGTCCATGCTGGCCGGCCAGTTCGATGACTCGAGGCGCCACCTCTGCCGCCCGGCCCCACTGCATCGGCATCAGCACAAAGCCGTCACCGACATCCAGACCCGCCGACCACGGCGACGACTCGTCCCCCGCGTCCTCGGCATCGGGGAACTCGGCAACCAGCGCCGCATGGAAACCCCGCACCGCCGCAGTGGGCCGAACCACCGAAGGCTCGCCCGCGCACAGACGCCGAAGCGTATCCGCCGCCGCGGCACGTGAGGGGCGAGTCTCCTCCGACCACACCCCAAGATCAAAACTCACGACGGATGTCTCCTTGCAACGAGCACCGGCCTCGAACGAGCGGGGATCCTACGTGACCACCCTGCCGGCCCGCTCTTCGCTGCCCACACCCTCGCCAGACCCATTCGAGATCCAACAGCATGAGGCGACAAGGAGACCGGGGAAGAACGCCGACCGCACCACGCAGCTGCCGTTCACCCCGGCTTCCGCCATTTCCGGCTTCGGCACGGGCCTGGCCCTCGGCGGCCGGCCCTCACTGATCGCGGAGCGCCTCACCTCCGACCGTACGGTGAGTGTGACCGTCGTCAACAACGACCTCAAGATCCGGCGCCCTCCGCTGATCTGACCTCCTGGGGACTGAGCGTGCTACGGCGCGTAGGCGCAATTGCATTCCAGGTCCTGAGTAACCGTGAGACGTGTGCCCCGGGTGCGGCTCAGAACCGCCGCCCACCCCATCGTCCGCACAGCGACGCGGACACGCCAGCCGGAACGCAACAGGCGAGCGATGCAGGAGACCCACACAGCGCCCGGCCGAGCAACTGTCAGGCCAACGCCGGCCGCGAGCCTGACACACACCGTGGGAGCAATGAGGCTGACACACCTGACCGCGGCCCACCGCCCTGCAGCAAGCCGACAGTACTGTTCCGCCGAGGCTCCGCCGGCCAGGTCGCCTGAGAGGCGAAAGCCGACAGTTCTTGTGCCCTCACACGTCGGGGATTGGCGAGTGCTCTGTCGGTTTCCGTGAAGTTGCTTGAGAGCTGGCGGACACCCGGTAGAAGGGCGGGGAGGAAGCTGCTTCCCGCACCCGCCGGGAGGGGCGCCCAGGCTCGCTGCTCCAGGTGCTGACGTCTCGTGCTTCTCCTGCTCCCAATCGCGCGGGTCTGTCGTCCTCTGTCGTGGGCGTTCATCGCGCTCCTGCGCTCGCGGGGCCCCCGCCCTGGCCGGCCACTGCGCGCTGGGAGGGGTGAGACGGAGGCTGTCAGAGCGGGGTGGCACCCTGGGCGCGTGGTGATCAATGGATACGAGGACGTTCCTCTCGTTGCGGCGGAGGACCTTCTGACGCTGCCTGGGTTCTGGGCTGCCTACCTGCTGTGGATGTGCCAAACGGAGGACGACGATCCCGATCCGCTGTGGTTCGGTACGGACGAGGCCGACGTGGATGCGGCGTACGAGGTCCTGACCGACGAGGAGCGCTGGCCGGTCTTGCGTATTCCGTTCGCCGACGGCCACAGCGTGCTCATTGTGGGTCGCAACTTCGCCGACGACCTGGGCGTGGAGTACTTCATCACGCACCCCGAGTGGGACCGGCACGGATACCTGGCCACCATCGACGGGCATCAAGCGGGCCCTGGATTGTCCTGGCGCGAGCTCACGCACATCGCCGACACTCCCGACCCCGAGGCTCCCGGCGTCCAGGTACCGCACATCCGCACGCTGCTTCTGCTTCCGGTCCTCGGAGACAGCAACCTGCCCGATACTGCGGCCGCGGTGATTGGCAACGCGCTCATCCGGGTGGGCGTCGCCGAGGACCGAGCGCCTGAGGTGGCAGATGCGCTTCTCCACGACCATCCCTTGTGGGAGCCGGCGGAGTGGGCCCTGGCCTCACCCTCCCCGCTCTCCGGAACCGCGCAGCACTTTCCCGGCATCCTGCAGTGCGACGGCCCCCACAGCCCACGATGCGGAATGCGCCTGGCCCAGGGCATCACCCGCGAACACAGCGACCGACTGGCCCGAGCGCTCGGCACCTGGCCGGAACCTCCGTGACCGATTGCCCCGAATCGATGCCCCACGACACAGCCGGGAGAAAACACCGGCGCGCATGTGCGCCCAGTGAGTGGGGGAGACCGGAGAAGGGCGTCCTGCTTCGCCTCGCATTTTTGGCGGGGCGGAGCGTCAGATGTACCTGGATTATGAACACTTCGAAGGCCGGACGGGGCCGGCTGGGTCTCCACAGCGCCGTCTCCACTGCCGCCCCACACCTTCGTTCCCCTGCGGCGACTCGAGCGTGTCTCCTTGATCTGCTCGTCGGTTGACCGGACGTGCCTGTCCGGTTGGTGATCACTGATGCGATGTGGGACCGGGTCGAGTCGTTGATGCCGGCCGATCCGGTCCGTGGTCGGCGATGGGGCTCCGGATCAGGCTGAGCCTGACGAGCATGCGCTCGGATGTTCCCGTCGCAGCTTGAGTACGAAGGTCCATCTCGTCAGCGACAGCCATGCACCGCGACGTCTCTTGGTCCTCCGCGTCTCCGCAGGTCAGGCGGGCGACGCGTCGCCCTTCGAGGTGGTCAGGGCAGGCATCCGTGGTCCGCGAGAGGGGCCGGGAAGACCGCGGACCGGCCGGACGCCGTTCTGGCGGACCGCGTGTATTCATCCCGCGCGATCCAATGAGCATCTCCGGCGACGAGGTATCCGTGCCGTGATCCCGCAGCCCGCCGACCGGGTCGGTCACCGACTGCCGCGAGGTCGCGCCGGTGGTCGCCCGCCCGGCTTCGACGCCGTGGCGTACAAGCAGCGCAACTCAGTCAAACGCAGCATCAACCGGCTCAAGTAATGGCGCAGCCTGGCGATGCGCATCCTCATCTGGACCCGGAGCTGAGCCGGGCACGGGCCTCAGTATGCAGGCGTCGCTACGGCAAGCCTGGAGATCTCTGCGGCGACGGCCTCTGGGTTGGGGGCGGTGGTGACGCGGGCGACGTTGTCCAGGCCCGGGTGGGTGCCGACGCGGACGGAGTGCTGTGCGTTGCGCAGCAGGTCGAAGTCGTTGATGTCGTTGCCGAAGGCGTTGTACTGGTCGATGCCGAGGGAGGAGAGGGCCTCCCACTTGTTCGTGGTGCCCGGGGCAAAGTCGATGATCGCCTCGTCGAGGTGGTGGTTGACGGTCATCCCGAGTGCGCGGCCGACCTCGGCGAGGGCGGCCATGTCGGTCGCATCGACCACGAGGAGCTTCACGACGGTCGTGAGGTCAGCGAGGTCGACCCGGCGGGCGAGGCGGCTCTGGTCAACGCGGCCGAGGATCGGGTGGTCGGCCGGCCCGGTGTACGCGTAGTCCCAGAGGCCGTCTGCGAGATAGCCCGCCCGGAACTGGGCGGCCTCGACGAGCAGCTTGTCGAGGTCGCCTCCGTCGAACGCGGCCCGAGCCCGGACCTGACCATCTACGGAGACGAGGCTGCCGTTCCCCCCGATCAGGGTGGCGGTGGGGAAGGTTCCGTTGAGCACGGGTAGGAGATCCCGGACCGGTCGGGCGGAGGCGAATACCAGTCGGTGCCCAGCACGCTCGCAAGCCTCGATGGCGGCCAGGATTCGGCGGTCGATGCTCCGGCCGTCGAAACAGAGTGTGCCGTCAATATCGAAGACCGTGGTGCGCGCTATGGAAGTGATCACGATTCGATCGTATCGGGCCAGCACCCCACACAACCTACCGCCCGCCAGATGCACCGCCTCGGCTGCTGGCAATCACGTGCGGTAGAGAGGAGACAGCTCCAGGGCCTTCCCCCGTGATGGTGGACACGCTTCGGTGATCACGCGGCGAGTGTGAGCTTAGCCGCGTGGTGTCGGCGTTCGTATTCGTTGGGGCTGA
>NZ_JBHYKM010000029.1:0-60676 GCF_042741435.1 Streptomyces sp. NPDC058955
CGCCTCCGGTCGATCGGCCGATCGGGGTCCGCCGCACCCCACCCCCCCCCGCTTATCGGTAATGATTTTCATTCTGATAAAGTCCGGGGCCTCACTCCCCCGCACCACCCCGAGGACTCCCGTGTCTCCCCTGCCCACCAGCACCTCCGCCCTCCGCCGCCGCGTCCTCGCCCTCACCGCGGCCGCCACCGTCTCGGCGCTCCTCAGCGGCTGCTTCGCCGGCGGCGAGGAGGTGTCCGGTGAGGGCGGCGACGGGCGGATACGGGTCGCGATGATGCAGCCCCCTCGCTCGGGGCTCTCCCCGCTCTCCGACGACGCCTTCAAGCTGTCGCGCTGGTCCACCGCGGAGACCCTGGTCCGGCTGGACGGAGACGGCGACGCCCTCCCCTCCCTCGCCACGGACTGGCGGCAGCAGGGCCGGACCTGGACCTTCACGCTGCGCGACGGCGTCACCTTCCACGACGGCAGCCCGCTCACCGCCGCCGACGTCGTCCGCTCGCTCTCCACCGCCGCCACGGCCTCCCCCAAGCCGCGGATCCTCGACGGCGTCGAGCTCACCGTCCGGGCGGCCGGACCCCGCTCGGTCACCGTGACCACCGCGACGCCCGACCCCCTCGTCCCGCACCGGCTGAGCTCCCCCCAGCTGTCGATCCTCGCCGCCAAGGCCTACCGGGGCAGGACCGTCGACCCGGTCGGCGCCGGAACCGGGCCGTTCGTCCTCGTCCGCGCCGACGGCACCGCGTCCGCGGTCCTCGACCGGTACGACCGCTACTGGGGAGGCAGGGCCAAGGCCGCCGGCATCGACGTCCGCTACGTGCCCGACGGGACCGCCCGGGCCGCGGCGCTGCGCAGCGGCGAGGCCGACATCGTCGAGGCCGTGCCCGTCTCCCAGGCCGGGCTGCTCGACCCGGAGCTCGTCACCGAGGTCCCCATGCCCCGGACCAACACCCTGTACCTGAACACCGAACGCGGCGCCTTCCGCGATCCGGCGCTGCGGGCCGCCGCCCGTGCGGCCGTCGACACCCGAAGCCTCGTCTCGGGCGTGTACGAGGGCCGGGCGGACCGCGCCGACGGGCTGCTCGGACCCGCGCTGCCCTGGGCGGCGAAGCTGCGCACCCCCGTCCGGCACACTCCGGCGGCCGCCCCGAAGGGCGCCAGGATCACCATCGGCACGTTCACCGACCGCGCCGAACTGCCCGAGGTCGCCCAGCTGCTCCAACAGCAGCTGCGCAAGGCCGGGTTCGAGGTCGAGCTGGACGTACGCGAGTACGCGCACATCGAAGCCGACGCCCTGGCGGGGAAGTTCGACGCCTTCGTCCTCTCCCGCGCCACCGTCCTCGACTCCGGGGACCCCGCCGCCTACCTGTACAGCGACTTCGCGGGCGACGGCTCCTTCAACCTCTCCCAGCTCTCCGACCCCGCCGTCGACGCCGCGCTCACCACCGCCGCAGCGACGGCCACGGGCGAGGCCCGCAGGAAGGCCGTCGTCGCCGCGGAGGCCGCCGTGCTCGCCACCGACGCCGCCGTGCCGCTGCTGCACGAGCGGGTCATCCAGGGCGACGCCGCGAACGTCGTGGGCGCCGCGCACGACCCGCGCGAGCGCGAACTGGTCACCGCCGACACCTTCGTACGGTGAAGGGCCCCGCGCGGGTCGTGCCGCGCCCGTCGGCCGCCGCCCTGCGGGCCGGGGTCGTGCGGTTCGTCGCCCTGGCCGCCGTCGTGACCGCCGTCGGGCTGCTGCCGTGGCTCTCCGGCAAGGACCCGGCGCTCACCCTGCTGCGCGCCCGGTCCGCCGAACAGGCCCCGACGCCCGAGGCGCTCTCCGCCATCCGCGCCGATCTCGGCCTGGACGCCGGCCCGGTGGGCCTGCTCGGCGGGTGGCTGAACCGGCTGCTCCACGGCGACCTGGGGGTCTCGTGGGTGTCGGGCGCCGAGGTGCTGCCGGCCGTCGGCGCCGGGCTCGGCGTCTCGCTGACCCTGATGGGCGCGGCGCTGCTGACCGCCCTCGCCGTCGGAACGCTGCTCGCCGCCCCCGCGCTCCTGCGGGGCCGGGCCACCGGCGGCACGGTCGCGGCGGTGCTCGCGGCCGTGCCCGAGTTCCTGTTCGCCCTGGTGCTGCTGCTCACCGCCGGCGTATGGCTGGGGTGGCTGCCCACCTCGGGCTGGGCAGGCCCCGCCCATCTGGTGCTGCCGGCGGTGGCGCTCGGCGTTCCGGCCGGCGCGCTCCTCGGCCGGCTGGTCGCGGACGCCCTGCCGACCGTCCTCGGCGAACGGTGGGTCGAACTGTGGCGGGGCGGGGGCCCCGGCCGGGGGGGGGGGGGGCGGGCGCGCGCGCCCCCGCCCCGCCCCCCGGGCTCCCGGGGGGGCGCCTGGGGCGGGGGGGGCGGCCCCCGCCGGGGGGGCGACGCCGGGCGCGGCGCCCCCCCGGGCGATGCCCGCGCTCGCCGGACAGTTCGGCATGGTGGCCGTCGGCCTGACCGGCGGAGCGGTCGCCGTCGAGACCGTGTTCGCCGTGCCCGGGATCGGCCGTACGGCGCTGGGCGCCGCCACCTCCCAGGACCTGCCGCTGCTCCAGGGCTGCGTCCTGGCCCTGCTCGGGCTCGGCCTGCTCGCCGGGGCCGCCGCCGCGCTGGTGCGCCGCCGGCTGCTGGGCTCGACGGCACGGGAGGCCGGGCTCGGTCTGCCCGCGCCGGCTCCGCGGCGGATCCCGCTCGCCGTGCCGGTGGGACTCGCGGCGGTCCTCGCCGGGGTGATCGGCTGGGGGCTGCTGCGCGATCCGTACGCCGTGGACGTGGCGGCCCGGCTCGCCGCGCCGTCACCGGGGCATCCGCTCGGCGCGGACGCGCTCGGCCGTGACGTGCTCGCCCGGCTCGGGCACGGCGCGGCGACCACGGTGGGCACGGCCGCGGCCGTCACGTGCGTGAGCTGGCTCGTCGCGGTGGCGCTCGGCTTCGTGCCCGGTGTGGCGGCCGGGCTCGCGGACGTCGCCAACGCGCTGCCGCCCGTCCTCACCGGGCTGCTGGTCGCGGCCGTGGCCGGGCCGGGAAGCGGGGCGGCGGCGCTCGCCGTGACCCTGGTGTCCTGGCCGCCGCTCGCCGCGCACGCGGCGGCGCTGGTCCAGGAGATCCGGGCCTCCCGCTTCCTGCAGACCCAACGGGCCATCGGCGCGGGGCCGTTGTGGGTGTGGACGCGGCACGTCCTGCCGTCGGTGGCCGGGCCGGTCGCCCGGCACGCCGTCCTCCGGCTGCCCGGCATCGCGCTCGCGCTGGCCTCGCTCGGCTTCCTGGGGCTGGGCGCGCGGCCCCCGTCGCCCGAATGGGGGCTGCTGCTCGACGAGTCGGCCGACTACGTGGAGCGGGCGCCCGTCCCCGCCCTCGCCCCGGCGGTGGCGCTGGCCCTGCTCGCGGCGCTCGCGGTCTGCCTGTCGTCGTCCGTCGGCGGACCGCGCGCCCGCACGCACCCCCTTCTCCGCCCTCTCCGTCTTCGTCTCTCTTCTCCTGTCGCTTCGAGGAAAGTCCGGCCCCTTGTCCCGCCCCACGCAACTCCCCCTGCCCGAAGCCCCCATGCCCCTGCTGCGGGTGCGCGGACTGCGGATCGGCTTCCCTGACGGCGAGGCCGTGCGCGGCGTCTCCTTCGACGTGGCCGCCGGTGAGGTGTTCGCCCTCGTCGGCGAGTCCGGTGCGGGCAAGTCCCTCACCGCGCGGGCGCTGCTCGGGATGGTCCCGCGCGGGGCCGACGTCCACGGGCGGATCCTGCTGGACGGCGGCCCGGTCACCCCGGCCGATCTCGGCCGCCGTCTCGCCTGGATCCCGCAGGACGCGATGTCGGCCCTGTCGCCCGTGCACCGCGTCGAGGACCAACTCGCCTTCGCCGTGCGGTCCGTGACAGGTGCGGGGCGGCGCGAGGCGTCGGCCGTGGCGCGCCGTGCGCTCGCCGGGGTGGGTCTCGGGCCGGAGGCGGCCGGCGCGCTGCCGCACGCCCTGTCGGGCGGCATGCGGCAGCGTGCGGTGATCGCGATGGCCCTGGTCAACGGGCCGGCGCTGGTCGTCGCCGACGAGCCGACCACCGCGCTCGACCCGGAGCGCCAGGAGCAGGTGCTCACGCTGCTGCGGGAGCGCTGCGCGGCGACGGGCGCCGCCCTGCTGCTCGTCAGCCACGACCTCGCGGCGGTACGCCGGCACGCCGACCGGGTGGCCGTGACGTACGCGGGGAGGATCGCCGAACAGGGCGCGACGGAGCGGGTGTTGGGGCGCCCGGTGGCTCCGTACACGCGAGGGCTGCTGGCCTCGCTCCCGCGCACGGGGCTGCCCCGGCGTACGCGCCTGCCCGTCCTCGCCGGCGCTCCGCCCGCCCTGGGCGCGATCGGGACGGGGTGCGCCTTCGCGCCCCGCTGCCCGCACGCCGCCGGCGTCTGTCGGCGCGAGGAACCGGCGCTCCGCGAGGTGGACGGCCGCGCGGTGGCCTGCCACCACCCCGCCGGGGAGGCCGCGTGAACGCGCTCCTGGAGGTCCGCGACCTCGACGTACGGTACGGAGCGCGGCGGGTCGTCGACCGGGGGTCGTTCACCGTTGGCGCCGGGGAGGCGGTCGGGCTCGTCGGCCCCTCCGGCTGCGGCAAGTCGACGACGGCCCTGGCGGTCCTGGCGCTGCTGCGGCCGCACTCCGGTTCGGTGCGCTTCGCCGGGACCGAACTGACCGGCCTCGGCGAACGCGCGCTCCGCCCGATGCGCCGTCGCTTCCAGCCCGTCTTCCAGGACCCGTACGGCGCGCTCAGCCCGCGCCGCGAGGTACGGCAGCAGATCGCCGAGCCGCTGCGGGTCCACGGGCTGTCGTCGGCCGTGGACGGCCCGGCCCGGGTGGACGAACTCCTGGAACGCGTCGGCCTCTCGCCCGCCCACGGGCGGCGGCTGCCGCACGAGCTGTCCGGCGGCCAGTGCCAGCGCGTCGCCATCGCCCGCGCGCTCGCGACACGGCCCGAGCTGCTCGTCCTCGACGAACCGACCTCCGCCCTCGACCCCTCGCTGCGCGCCGGGATCCTCAACCTCCTCATGGACCTCCAGGACGGCCTGGGAGTCGGCTTCCTCCTGATCTCCCACGATCACGCGGCGGTCCGGCACGTCAGCGACCGCGTCCTGACCATGAAGGACGGCAGGCTCCTCCCGTGACGCCGCTCGCCCGCCTCCTGATCGGCAGTCAGTTCGCCTTCAACATCGGCTTCTTCGCCGTCCTCCCCTATCTCGCCGATCACCTGGCCGGGACTCTCGGACTGGGCGGCGCGATGGTCGGGCTCGTCCTCGGGCTGCGCACCTTCAGCCAGCAGGGACTGTTCGTCGTCGGCGGCCTGCTCACCGACCGGTACGGGCCCCGGCCCGTGGTCCTGGTCGGCTGCGCGCTGCGCGTCGCCGGCTTCTGCCGGCTCGCGGAGGCCGCGAGCGCCGGCGCCGTCATCGGGGCCGTCGTCCTCGTCGGCTTCGCGGCCGCGCTGTTCTCGCCGGCCGTCGAGTCCGAGATCACCCGGGAGGCGCTGCGGATCGAGGACGCGGGAGGCCACCGCCGTACGCGTACCCTCGCCCGCTTCTCGGCCGGCGGACAGGCCGGCGCCCTGCTCGGCCCGGTCGTCGGCACCGCCCTCCTCACCTGGGGCGGCGCCCACGCCTTCCGCCTGGCGTGTCTGACCGGGGCGGGGGTGTTCGTGCTGGTCCTCGCCGCCCACGCCCGGCTGATGCCGCGCACGCGGACGGCCGGCGCGGGCGGAGGCGTGGGGCCGGTGGCGGCGGGCCGGCTGGTCCTCGGCGAACGGCGCTTCCTGCGCGTGGCGGGCGCGTACGCGGTCTATCTGCTGGCGTACAACCAGCTCTATCTGGCGCTGCCGGCGGAACTCGACCGGTCGATGGGCTCGCAGACGGCGCTGGGCTGGCTGTTCGCGCTCTCGGCGGCGCTGGTCGTGGCCGGTTCGGGACCTCTGGAGAGGCTGGCCGTCGCACGCCTGGACCACTCGGGCATGGCGCGGGCAGGACTCCTGCTCGTGGCTGGGTCGTTCGCGACGGCGGCGCTGCTGCGGCCGGTGGGAGGCGTGGGGGCGGCCCTGGCATTCACGGTGCTGCTCACGCTCGGCCAGATGCTGATCCTCCCCGCGACCCGGGCCATGCTCCCCGAGCTGGTCGGCCACCGGCATCTGGGCCTGTTCACGGGAGCCCTCTCCTCACTCTCCGGCCTGGCCGTCCTGGCGGCGTCCGCCCCCGCCGGCGCCCTGCTCGACCACCCCGGGCCCCTTCCCTGGCTGATCCTGAGCACCCTCCCGCTCCTCGCCGTGGGCCTCGTCCCGGCCACGGGCGAACGGCGGCGCACGGCACGACGCCCGCGTGCCGCCGGCCGGACGGGCGCGTGACGGCCTCGGCGCCCGCCGCCGCCCGTGAAATCCGATGGAGCCCCGGGCTCCGACGAGGCACCATCACCCGGAACCGGGGTGAAGGGGAGCTTGTTTGGACGTGTTCGTGTGTGCCGGGTGCGGTACGGAGCTGACGGCGCCCCTGTCGCGGGTCGCCCTACCCGTGCACGCGCACCACGGCGGGTGGGAGGAGCTGCATCCGCCGCTGATGGAGCCCGCGACGTACGCCGTCGAGCCGCTGCCCACCGGGCCGCCCTGGCGGCCGTGGGAGGAGGTCGGCGAGGAGGAGGCGGCCCGGCAGGGGGTGTACGTGCCGGTGCCCCACGTCTCCTTCGGGACGCGGGACCGGATCGTCATCGCGCCGGGCGACTCCCGGTCCATGACGCTGATCCTCGACAAGTGCGACGGCTACTGCCGGGGCGTGGACGGCCGCAGCGGTCCCAACCTGGCATGCGACGGGTGCGGGCGCGCCGTCGCGACCCGCGTGGACGACTGCGGCGACTGGCAGGCGGTCTGGCTGGAGCCCGACAGGGTCGCGCGCCGCCCCTCGGGCCGTCCGGGCGGTCCGCCGCCCGGCTGGGACGACCTCACGCGCCCCGAGCACCGCGTCCCGCCCGTCGAGCCCGACGGGCGGTGGAGTCTGCGCTGGCACGCGGCGATCGGTGTCGCGCTCGCCCACCTCGTCGCGGCCGCCGAGGACCGCCCGGTGGCCCTCCCCGCCGGTCCTGTCGCCGAGTTGTTGGAGCACGCCGTACGGCAGTACCTCCCCACCGGCCCCGACGCCCTGTCCACGGCCCTGGCCGGTCCGGCCCTTCCGCCGCCCCGCCCCCGCCCCGACCTCCTGCTCGTCCCCCGCCACCCGCTCACCGGCGCGCCCTGGCGCCCGTCCCACGACGAGGGGCCCGTGGTGCCGCTGGACAGCGGGGTCTGGGCGTACCTGGCCCACCCGGGCGAGACCTCGCCGATCCCCGCGACCGGCGTGCTCCCGGAGGGCGTACTCCGCGACGACTACCCGCTTCCGCCGAGCCCCGCCTGCTTCCTGCCGGCCCATCACGGGGCCTTCGAGGCCACCCTGGTCGGACTGCCCGCCGCACGCGCCCTCCGGCAGCGCGGTGCCCGGTGGCCGGCTCGGATCCCGGACGCCCGGTGAGCGGCGTCGACGGGCCCCGAACTGGTGGACGCCGACGCCTGGTCGAGGTCAGCGGGTGCGCGTCGCGACGACCGCCAGGGTGGCGTACCGCATCGTGAAGCTGCCTCCTGCCGCGTCGATGGCGGCGCCGACGCCGGCCAGGACGGCGTCCAGGTCGGGCTGCGGGAGGCGGGTGAAGGCGCCCTGGGTGGGGAGCTGGTCCAGCCACTCGTCGCGGGTGTAGGTCCGCTCCCAGTCGAACCGCCACCGCTCGGCGTCGGCGAATGCGTCCACCTGCCGTATGCCGTCCGCCGCCTTGGCACAGAGGGCCGTGTAGCCGTCGACGGCCGGCACCGCGGACTGGCGGGCGGCGAGCGAGTCGGGCAGCACCCGGCGGTGGACCTCGGCGAAGGCGTCCGCGACGGCGGGCGAGGGCTCGCCCGCGTTCCAGAAGAGGGCCAGCGGGCCGCCGGGGCGCAGGACCTGTGCCGCCTTGGCGGCGCCGGCGACCGGGTCCACCCAGTGCCAGGTCTGTCCGGAGACGACGGCGTCGAAGGCCCGGCCGGCCGGTTCCCAGGCTTCGAACGCCGCCACCTCGACGTCGAGTCCGCGACGGCGGGCCAGCTCGGCCATCCGGGCGTCGACGTCGACGCCCAGGACGCGACAGCCGGCCGCCGCGAACTGCCGGGCCACGATGCCGGTGCCGCAGCCGACGTCCAGGACCTCGCGTCCGGGGCCCGCGGCGACGATCCGGTCCACCAGCGCCTGGGGGTAGCCGGGGCGGGCACGGTCGTAGCGGGCGGCGTCCGAGCCGAACGACTCCGCCACCTGACGGTTCTCATGGGAGCTGCTGCGGGCGGGGCGAGGGGCTCGCTCCGGCGGTAAAGTGGGCATGTGCCCACTATGAGTGGGCGCATGCCCACTCGTCAATCCGGTCGGGCCGGTTTGGTTGGATGGCCGGTCGGCCGGCTTGGTTGGTCTGGTTTGGTTGCTTTGGTCGGCCGGTCGGTCGGTCGGTCGAGAAGAGAACGGGGAGTTGCACGATGCCCACGGGAGTAGCCATGCGCGATGCGCGTGGCCAGCTGTTCGACGCCGCCGAACGCGTCCTGCTCCGGGACGGGCCGAGCGCGCTCACCAGTCGGGCGGTCACCCTGGAGGCGGGGTGCGCCAAGGGCGTCCTGCACCGGCACTTCGCCGATTTCGACGCCTTCCTCGCGGAGCTCGTCCTGCACCGCATCGAACGGATCGAGGACCGGGCCGCCGCCCTGCGCGCGTCCGCCGGGACCGGCACCGTCGCCGACAACCTCACGCAGGCGCTGCTGGACCTGTTCGAGTCGGTCGCGGTGGCCGTCGTCAGCCTCGTCACCTCGCGGGACGGACTGCGCGCCCGCCTGCGCGAGGCCAGGCCCGCCGGCGTCCCGCTCCTGACCGACGCCGCGACGGCGATCGCCGCCTACCTCACCGCCGAACGGGCCCTCGGCCGCGTCACGTCGGACGCCGACGTCGACACGCTCGCCCCGACGCTCATCGGCGCCGCCCACATGCTGTTCGCGGACCGGCAGGGCGTTCCGCCGGAGGCGGGTGACGTCCGGAGGGTCGTCACCGCGGTCGTCGCGGGCGCGGTGCAGGAGCCGCCGGGCGCCCGCGACGCCGGGTGACGGGGCGGAAGGCGCCCTCGGGTCAGTCGAGCCGGGGCGGGGCCCAGGCGTGGTGCCGGAGGATCATGCGGGTCGCGGCACGGGAGGGCGTCAGCCGCATCGCCGTGTTGCGCAGGGCGACGGCCACGGGGTGGGCGAGCTGCTGCCCCATCCACCCGGCCTGCCGGGCGGCGCGCGCGACCGCCTGACTGCGCGGGCGGCGCTCGGCGTCGTAACGGACCAGCGCCGCCTCGACGGTGGGCTCGGCGGCGAGGGCGGCGGCCAGGGCGACCGCGTCCTCCAGCGCCTGGCAGGCGCCCTGCCCGAGGTGCGGGGTCATCGCGTGGGCCGCGTCACCGAGGAGCGCGATCCGGCCGACGGCGTACGACGGCAGCGGTGTGCGCAGTTCGTTGACGTCGTGGTGCAGCACCGCTTCGGAGCGGGTCGCGTCGAGCAGGGCGGGGATCGGCTCGTGCCAGCCGTCGAAGCGCCGGCGCAGTTCGGCCAGCGGGTCGGCGAACCGCACCCCGGCGGGGAGGTCGAGGACGGCGTGCCACTCGGCCCGCCCGTCCGTGAAGGCGATGTGCCCGAACTCGGCCCCGCGCCCCCAGGTCAGCTCGAAGTCGGTCCGCAGGTCGACCGGCCGCTCGGTGAGGGCGCGCAGCACGGTCGAGCCGCTGTGCACGGGGCCCGGGTGGGCGGGGAAGAGGAGGCCGCGCAGCTTGCTGCCGATGCCGTCGGCGGCCACGACCAGGTCGGCGTCCAGGATCCTGTCACCGCAGTGGACTTGAAGCGGGCCGGATCCGGCGGGCCGGGCCGGGGCGGTCGCCGGGGCGGCTTCGAGGTCGATGGCCGGGGCGGCGCCAGGCGCGAGTGTCGAGGTGGCGCCAGGGCCGGCTGTCGGGGTGGCCCCGGGGACGACCTCCGGGCCGGTCACCGAGTCGACCTCCGCGCCGATCAGGAGCGCTTCGGCGGGCAGGCCGGCGCGCAGCAGCCGGTGCAGGGTGGAGCGGGGGATGCCCATGATCGGCGTACCCACCGCCCGTTCCAGCGCCGCGCCGTCCATCCGGGTCAGCCAGCTCCCGCGCGGTGTGCGGGTGCCGCCGCTGTACTGGCCCCGCGAGGCGTCCCGTACCCCCGCGCCGACGCCCAGCGCGTCCAGCGCGCGGAGGCCGTTGGCCGCCAGCGAGATGCCCGCGCCGGCGTCGTCGAGCACGGGCGCACGCTCGACGACCGTCACGTCCCACCCGACGCGGCGCAGGCCGATCGCGGCGGCCAGCCCGCCGATGCCGCCTCCGACGACCACTGCTGTGTTGCCCATGCCTCGCCCTCGACTTTCTACATCTGTAGAAGGAGGAGGCTAACCGAACCTCTACAGGTGTAGAAAGGGGGCATGGTTTCCGACCGACGCACGCTCCTCGCCGACGCGGCCCTCGACGTCCTCGCCGACGAGGGCATCCGCGGCCTGACCCACCGGGCGGTCGACCGCCGGGCCGGCCTGCCGCCCGGCACCACGTCGGCCTACTACCGCACCCGGGCCGCGCTGCTGACCGGCCTCGTCACCCGCCTCGTCCAACGCGACCAGGCGGAACTCCACACCATGGCCGAGGAACTGCCGCCCCTGCGCACGGTCGAGGAGCTGGTGGACGGCATGGCGCTGCTCGCCCGCCGGCGGCTCACCGGCGAGGGCCGCCGCCGCTCACTGGCCCGTTACGCCTGCGCCGTCGAGAGCGTGCGCGACCCGGAGCTGCGCGACCTCCTCGTCCCCCGCGAGAACGCCGGCCGCGAGGCCGTCCGTCTGTTCCTCGCCGCGCACGGGGCGCCGGACCTGGAGAACCGTACGCACACCCTGCTGACCTGCATCGACGGCCTGGTCTTCGACCGGCTCGTCAGCGGGGGCGAGGTACCGCGCGAGGCACTGGAGGGCCTGGTCGCGGCGGCCCTGCGCCCCTGACCGCCGCACCGCCGCCGCAACGGCCGCCGCGAACGCCGCCGCCACGAGGCGGGGCGGAGATCAGCCGAGACCGCGGTGGGCGGCCCACATCGCCCCGGCGCGGCCGGCCGCCTCGGAGACGAGAGCGGCCAGTTCGGGCTTGTCGGGGACCGGGAACGAGACGTACGCGCCCCGCCCGCCGGCCACCGGCCGGCCGTACGCCTTCACGGCGAGGTGCCCGTCCGGGAGAAGCCGGACGTTGAGGGTGGTGAGGGTGAACTCCTCACCGCGCCGGCTGTCCGCCCAACGGAGCGCCTCGGGGATCGTGACGTTGATCGCCAGAGCGCTCACTTCCAGGTCGCTGCTCATGAACGGATGCTCTCACGCGCGCCGGCGGCGGAGCGCGCGGTGCGGGGTGCGCGGTGCGGGGTGCGGCTCGGCGCACAAGGGACGCGCGGTTACGACGGGCGTCCGCCGAACTCCCAGTTGTGCACCTCGACGTCGGCGTACCGCTCCGCCGTCAGGACGGCGCGCGCCGCGTCCGGGTCCGGCGCGCGGACCAGCGCGGCCGTGCCCAGCCAGGTGGAGCCGTCGTCGGAGAGCAGCGGACCGAAGGCGATCAACTCGTCCTGGTCGCACGGCGCCGCGGCGTCGACCGGCTCCCCCGAGCCCAGGCCGATCACCAGGTACCGGTTCCCGCCGTCCGGGCCACCCGGGAACTCCCACATCGTGCGGCCCAGCAGGTTGCGCCACCGCCGCAGCAGTACGTCGCGATAGGCGCCGGCCTGGTACCCCGGCTCGTCGAAGGCGAACGCGCGGGCGGCCGCCGGATCGGGCACGTCGAGGATGTGGACACTGCCGGTGAGCGTCTCGCCGTCATCGGCGAAGGTCGGACCGCGGGCGATCAGCGCTTCCGCGTACCGGTCCATGTAGGCCCAGTGTTCTTCGCGCAGCTCGTAGCGCAGGGGCAGCGACCCGACGCGGTCCCGGTGGTAACAGAGGAACTCCATGCCCTCACGATCTCCCGCTCGGGCGCGGCACGTCGAGCGGCTTTCGAGGGCCGGCCCGGTCTCCCGCGCGGAAGCGACGCACCACGCCCCACGTCCTCCCCGGGGCGGGCCGGGAGTCAGACCGCGCCTCCACTGCCCTGCGCATCCCCATCCTCATCCCGATCCCCGTCCCCGTCCCCGTCTCCGTCTCCGTCTCCGGGGAGGTGGAAGTAGACGGTCGCCGACCGCCAGGGTCCGTGCTCGGTCGTCTCCGACGCGATCACCACGTCCTGGATCTCGGCGGGGCCCAGCGCCTCGACGGCGTCCGCCAGCCGCCTCAAGAGAGCCGGAACGCTGTCGCAGCCCGGCCCGGCGGGGTTCGCCAGCGAGAAGTGGCGCACGGTCCAATGCGGCGCCGGTGTGTCTTTCACCGCCCGATCGTACGTCGGAGCCCGAGCGGCGCACCCCGTACCTCGCACCCGTCACAGCGGGGCGAGGCCGATGACCGGCGCTCAACCCCGAGCCCAGATGGCCGACATAGCGTTCACCTTCACTCCATTGCAACACTCAGGCATATGTCGTTGCATCAATCCAGGCCCCATTGCAATGAATTCCTGGCCTTGACCTGGAATTACCCACACTCCACGCAACATTGACGTTGCATCACTATGGAAAGCAACGTAGCTTTTCTCATGTCGGAAACGCCGACCACGACTCCACGGGAGAAGCCACACCATGCAGACCTTCGCCACCACCGCCCCGATCACCACCATCGTCGACATCCCCGCCGGCCACCTCCGCTTCATCGCCGCCGACCGCTCCGACGCCACCGTCGAGGTCCGTCCCGCAAACGCCGCCAAGAGCCGTGACGTGAAGGCCGCCGAGGACACCACCGTCACGTTCACCGACGGCGTGCTGCGGATCACGGCCCCCGTGGCCAAGAACCAGCTCTTCGGGCAGACCGGCTTCGTCGACGTGACCGTCCAGCTCCCGGCCGGCTCCAGCGTCCAGGCCACCGCCGCCGCGGCCGACCTGCACGGGGCCGGGCGCCTCGGCGACGTCACGTTCGACGCCGCCCAGGGTCCGGTCAGCCTCGACGAGGCCGGGAGCGTCCGCGTCTCCCTCCAGGACGGCGGCATCGCCATCGGCCGCCTCAACGGCTCCGCCGACCTCACCACCGCCCGCGGCGACCTGACCATCACCGAGGCCACCACCGGCACCGTCACCCTGACCACCCAGGCCGGCTCCATCACCGTCGGCGCCGCCCCGGGCGTCTCCGCCACGCTCGACGCCGGCACCACCCTCGGCCGCATCCAAAACACCCTCCAGAACGCGCAGGGTTCGGACGCCGACCTCGCCATCCGCGCCACCACCGCCCTCGGCGACATCACCGCCCACAGCAAGTGACCCCTCGCGGGCCCGCACCCACGGAGCCGTCGGCTATCTTGAACGCGTTCACACTGAACGCGTTCAAGATCGTGGGGGTGGGGCATGGAAGGCAACGTCGTCCGGAGCGGGCAGACCACGCTCGCCGTGGCCGCCGCCGTCTCCCTGCTGCCCGCGCTGGCCATCGGCCTGCCCAGCGGGCTCGGCGGCCTCTACTTCCTGGCCGCCCTCCCCGTCGCGCTCCCGTTCTTCCTCCGGCGCGCACCACGGGCCTTCGCCCGGGCGTGTCTCGTCGTCGGGACGGTCCTGTCCGTCTGGGTGGTGGTGGGCTTCGTCGTGGGGATGTTCCTTCTGGTGCCGGCCGCGGCGCTGCTACTGACGGCCGCGTTCCTGGATCCCTGGACCCGGCCGGGCGCGTGGGGAGTGCTCGCCGTGCCGGTCGTGCCGACCGTGTCCGGTCTGCTGCTCTACGGCTTTCCCGGCTGACGACCGCCGCCGCGGCGGAGCGCATTGCGGTGATGTTTCGGTTATCCACCCGAACAGACAATAAATGTCCTAGTAGGTGATCGTTTCTGCATGATGCCCTCCCCTCTGTGAACACACGTACCAGACTCGCTCTCGCGAGTGCCGCCCTGTCCGCGCTGACCCTGACCGCCCCGACGGCGATGGCTTTCGGCTCCGCCGCCGGGCCGGATCCCGTGCCCGCGCCGCTCGTCACCGCCGCCAACGCGGTGCCCGGGAAGTACATCGTCACCCTCGACCGGACGGTCGACGCGGCCAAGGCCGCCGAGCGGCTGAACCTCAAGCCGACGTTCGTCTACGAGAAGGCCATCAACGGGTTCGCCGTGCCGCTGAGCGCGACGCAGCTGGACATCGTCCGGAAGACGCCCGGCGTGACGTCCGTCGAGGAGGACGCGGTGACTGTCGCGCCGCCGCGGCCGACCGCTCCGGCCGGCGCCCGCAGCCCGGCCGCTTCGTGGGGCCTGGACCGGATCGACCAGCAGATCCTGCCGCTCGACAACGACTTCACCACCGAGGGCAGCGGCGCCGGCGTCACGGCGTACATCCTCGACACCGGCATCGACTACGCCCACGACGAGTTCGGCGGCCGCGCCGCCTTCGGCTTCGACGCGATGGGCGACGGGCGGGCCGGCCAGGACTGCAACGGGCACGGTACGCACGTGGCCGGCACGGTCGCCGGCAGCACCTACGGGGTCGCCCGGAAGGCCAACCTGGTGAGCGTCCGCGTCCTGGGCTGCGACGGCCGGGGCTCGTACTCGGGGATGATCGCCGGGTTCGACTGGGTCGCCCGGAACGCCCGGCAGCCCGCCGTCCTGAACGGCTCCCTGGGCGGTGACAGGTCCACGGCGCTCAACCAGGCCGCCACGGCCCTCCGCTCGGCGGGCGTGCTGCCCGTCATCGCGGCCGGCAACAGCGCGAAGGACGCCTGCACCGTCTCGCCCGCCTCGGCGGACGGCACGCTCACCGTCGCGGCCTCCAACACGTGGGACGAGGAGACGTCCTTCTCCAACTACGGCCGGTGCGTGGAGATCTACGCCCCCGGCCAGGACATCGTGTCGGCGAGGATGGGCGGCGGGTCCGTCGCCCTGAGCGGTACGTCCATGGCCGCCCCGCACGTCGCCGGTGTCGCCGCGCTGTACAAGGCCGAACACCCGACGGCCTCACCGGGCGAGGTCGCCGCGTGGCTCGACGAGCAGTCGTCGAAGGACCTGCTGACGAACGTCAGCACGGGCTCCCCCAATAAGCTGCTCTTCACCGGCGGCCTGTAGCCCACGCCGCCACCCGGGGCCCAGGCCGACGACGGCCTGGGCCCGCGCCGTCGCGACCACCGCGCCGCGCTGCGCCAGGTGCGCCGGGTACGCCGGGTACGCCGGGTACGCCGGGTACGCCGGGTACGCCGGGTACGCCGGGTACGCCGGGTACGCCGGGTACGCCGGGTACGCCGAGTGCGCCTACCCGCCCAGCTCCTCGACCAGCGCGTCCGCCTCGTTTCGCGTGAAGCTGCCGCGGATCTGGATCTCGTTGCCGGGGATGGCGGCGGTGACCGACGGAGCACTGATCAGTCAGTCACCGAGGACGATGGCGATCTGGTTCTGCGGCGCCTGACGGCCGGCCGCCTTCTCGGTCAGCGCGGTGAACCGCCGCCCGTCCTCCTCGTGGAAGGTCACCTGGACCGAGAACTGGGTGTCGAACTGGGTGCGCACCTGCTTCAGCTGCTTCACGCTCATGCGGTCGCCGTCCCGCGTGGAGATCCGGTAACAGGTGGCCGCCTTCTCGTCGTAGAAGGTCGGCGGCGCCAGTCTGTCCGTGCACGCCCCGGCCTCCGCCTGCTCCACGAGCGCCAGCCTGAGGTCCTGCCGCACCGGATCGGGCGTCTCGCCGCGCCCGTTCAGCAGGTAGACGATGCCACCGCCGGCCAGCAGCGCGACCGCCGCCACACCCAGCAGCGGCCCGGTGCGCCGCCGCTGCCGCACCGGCGCCGGCCGCGGCAGCCGTCGCGTGCGCGCCGGGGCGACCGGTGGGGTGCGGGCCGTGGCGCCCTCGGGGTCGAAGCGCCGCCGGGCCGCGTCGGCCTCTTCGGTGCGTCGCCGCCGGTGCCGCTCGATGGCGTCGGACCAGCCGTCCGGCAGCCAGTCGGCGGCCCCGTGCGCCCGGGGCCGGGCGGCGAGCACCGGCTCGATCAGGGCGAGCAGGGCGCCGGGGGTGGGGCGGTCGCCGGGGGCCGGGGCGAGGCACGGCAGGACCAGGTCCCGCGCCCCGTCGGGCAGCCCGGACAGGTCGAGGTCGGCCTCGGCCGCCCGCAGCAACTGCTCCATCGCCGTGCCGTCGCCCATGCCCCGGTACGGGCTGCGGCCGGTGACGAGGAAGAAGAAGGTGGCGCCGAGGGAGAAGACGTCCGACGCCGGGGTGGTCGGCTCGCCGCGCGCCTGCTCGGGGGCGGCGAACGGGATCGTGCCGAGCGCGGTGCCGGTACGGGTGAGGTCGGCGGCCTGCGAGATGCCGAAGTCGATCACCCGGGGCCCGTCGCCGGGCAGCAGGATGTTGGACGGCTTCACGTCCCGGTGGACGAGCCCGGCGGCGTGGATGCCGATCAGCGCCTCGGCCGTGCCGGCCGCGATCCACGGCAGCGCCTCGGCGGGGAGGGGCCCTTGAGAGACGACGAGGTCCCTCAGGGACGGGGCGGGGATGTACTCGGTGGCGATCCAGGGCACCTGGGCCTCGGCGTCGGCCGCCACGATCCCGGCGGTGAAGGGGCCGTGCACCCGCTGGGCGAGCGCCGCCTCGCGGGCGAAACGGCGCCGGTCCTCGGGGTCGACGATCCCGTCGTCGGAGGTGAGCAGCGTCTTGACGGCGACCGTCCGGCCGCCGCGCGAGCGGGCCAGATAGACGCGGCCCATGCCCCCGCTGGCCAGCTCGGCGAGCACCGTGTACGGCCCGATCCGCTCCCCCGGGCGCACGCTCCCCGCCCACCCCTCCCGCATGACGCCTCCCCCTGTGGCCGGCCCGGTCACTCCTGCGAGCCCAGGGAGCAGGCTAGGTGCCGCGGCGACAACCGGTCCACCACACCCACGAGTTGCCCCTGCGGGGCCTCGTCGGTGCGAACGGGACCCCGAGGGTCAGGGGCAGTCGAACCAGTGGCCCACCGATCGGTCGGGGCAGGTGCGGCACTCGAATATGTACACGCCTCCGG
Source organism: Streptomyces sp. NPDC058955 (assembly GCF_042741435.1). Lineage (NCBI taxonomy): Bacteria > Bacillati > Actinomycetota > Actinomycetes > Kitasatosporales > Streptomycetaceae > Streptomyces > Streptomyces sp. NPDC058955. The sequence continues at coordinate 17,174 of NZ_JBHYKM010000029.1, forward strand.
CGTCCCCGAGCTCCAGTCCGGCGGGGTTGTGGGCCCCGTCGTCCCGCGGTCCGCCCACGGCGCGGCCGTCGCCCGTCCGGTCCTCCTCGGGGAGCCACGTGCGCCAGGACGCGCCGTCGTACTCCCAACTGGCCACGGTCAGAAGGTGCTCCATCCGGTCGCCGCACGCCTCGCAGTCCGGCCAGACCGGTTCCTGGGTCCAGCTCGGGTAGCCGCCGAGCTTGATCCCGGGCGCCTCCGCCAGGTGGTGCTCGTACCGGAGGCCGGTCTCGGCGTGGAGCGCGTCGAAGCGGCTCTCCAGTGCGTCGTACGCGTCCCGGGAGAGGTCGCCGCCCGGGTACTCGGTCACCTTCTCCGGGTGCACGACGCAGGGAGACGGGCACCACTCCTCGGGCAGGCCGTCCGCCGCCGGGGTCGGGCGCACGGCGCCGACGGCGGCGGAGTCCCGCCAGTGCACCCGGGGCAGCGGGTAGCAGTACTCGCCGTGGGCGTACGGGCACCACAGCACCTGCAGCAGGTCCGTGCCCTTGGGGAAGGGCAGGCCGGGGACGTCGGCGCGGCGGATCTGGACGATGGGGACCATGGGCGTGGCGGGCTGGAGGTGGCTCGTGGTGTCGGTGTCGTAGTGCTCCTCCTCGCACACCGGCCACGCCTCGGCGGCGGGCCACATCAGGGGTCCGCCGACCGAGCTGTCCGCGGGGCCGGGCGTGCCGGGGCGCGGGTGCAGACGTACGGACTCGCGGCGGAGGGGGGCCAGCTCGGGGAAGAGCGCCTCGACGTCGACGGGGCGGGCGGGTGTGCGACGGGACATGCGACCGACTCTAGGACGGGAGTACGACAACGAGCCGGGGACCGCTGTCCGCGGGGCCCTTTGGCCCCAGGCGCCGGCAAATGCGTTGCCGTGCCGAGGCGGTGATCGCATGCTTCCTTGCGTGAGCATTCAGGACGACTCCGCCACGGCCGCCGTCACCCTGCCCGTCCACGTGCGCGATCTCCTGCCCGGAGACCTGCCGGCGTGCGCCTGGTCGGGTTCGCCGACCCACGTCCGGCACGTGGGGCACGAGCTGGCGCGCGCCGCGGCCGGGGAGGTGGACTACCTGGCGGTCTGCACTCCGGCGGATCTGCCCGTGGCGATCGGCGGCGTCGACTACCGGGTCGCGGAGGGGGCCGGCACGCTGTGGCAGCTCGCCGTGATGCCGGCGCTGCAGTCCTGCGGCCTGGGGAGTCTCCTCGTCCGAGCGGCCGAGCAGCGGATCCGGGACCGTGGGCTGCGGAGGGCGGAGCTGGCGGTGGAGGAGGACAATCCCCGGGCGCGCGCCCTGTACGAGCGCCTGGGCTACCGCGCGTACGGGCGCGAGCCGGACGCCTGGGACGAGGAGGCGCCCGACGGGTCGGTCCGGCGCCACGAGACGATGTGCGTGCTCCTGCGCAAGAGCCTCTGAAGCCCGCCCGGCGGGGCCCGCGCCCTCCGTCATGTCGCCGCCCGCGGTTTCCGGGCGCCCCGCCCGCGCGTGCGGTCCATCTCGCGCCATTCCGGCCGCAGGCCCGCCAGGTTGGTGGTGAGGAAGTACGCGGCGCCGCAGGCGAGCAGCGTCGGAACGAGTCCGGCGGCGGCCACCGCCGCGCCGGCGATCAGCCCGCCGAGGGGGATGCCGGCCCAGGACAGCGCGTCGCCGAGCGCGTTGACCCGGCCCAGCATCCGGCGCGGCACCCGCTCGACGAGGACGGCTCCGAGCACGGGGTTGACGAAGCCGGCGCCGAATCCGCCGACCGCGAAGACGGCCAGTACCGCCCCGAGCGGTGCGTCGGCGGCGAGGATCAGGAAGCGCGGCGCCCCCAGGAGAAGGAACCCGGCGAGCACCACCATCCGCCGCCGCAGCCGGTGCGCGAGGACGGCGGCGATCAGGCTCCCGCCGACCGCCGCGGCCCCCATGACGCCGCCCGCCAGGCCGATCGCGGTCGGACCGTGACCGGACTCCCTGGCCCAGACGGGGACGAGCACCGAGGCGAACGCGGCGTCCAGCAGGTTGGTGACGCCGAGCATCACGATGACGGTGAGCAGCAGCGGGTCGCCGCGCAGGTAGGCGAGGCCCTCGCCGAATCGACGCCAGTAGCCGGTGCTCGCGGCCTGTGACGACGGCTCGTCGGCGGTCCGGCCCGTGCGGCGGGGCAGCGCGAGCCTGACGAGCACCGAACCGAGGGCGAAGCAGGCCGCGTTGACGGCGAGTCCGGTCAGGGGGCCGAGCAGTGTCACCAGGGCTCCGCCGACCGCCAGGCCGACGGTGGAGGCGAGCCGCTCGACCGCGCCGGCGAGGCCGGTGGCCCGCTCCAGCGGCACCCGGCCGCGCTCGGCCGCCTCGGGGACCATCACCTCCTTGGCCAGGTCGCCGGGGCCTCGGGCCGCGCCGATGACGGCGACCAGGGCCAGGAGTACGGGGAAGGTGAGCAGGTCCAGGGCGTGGAGCAGGGGGACCGCCGCGGCGGCGGTCGCGCTGGCCAGGTCGGTGGTCCAGGAGACGGCCCGGGGGCCGATCCGGTCCACCAGCGGCCCGGTGAACGCCTTGACCACCACGTAGGGCGCCATCTCGCAGAAGGCGACGAGTCCGGTCCGGGTGGCGCTGCCGGTCGTGACGAGGACGAACCACGGCAGTGCCACGACGGAGATCCGTGTGCCGGTGAGCGAGACGGTCATGGCGGCCAGGACGCCGACCAGGGGCCGTAAGGACCTCTTTCCGGGTGCGCCGCCGGTCGTCATGTCGCGGGCACGTCGAGTTCGGGCAGGATCTGTGTGATCACGGCGACCCGCTCGGCCCCCTCGGGGGCGCTTGCCGCCGTCTCCGGCAGGTCGCGCCGGTAGCGGGCGATGACCGCCGCCAACTCCCGGTACAGCTCGCCGGTTTCCTCGGGCGTGAGCCGCAGGGCCCAGTCGCTCAGGTCGAAGGTGTGGCGCCATGCGGGGGGCATGGTCTGGAGTCCGTTCAGGGTCTGCTGCGTCCGCAGGGCGTAGAGGGCGGCGACGGACTGCTGGTAGGCCAGCGCGGCCTCGGGCTCCCGTTCGGCCAGCTCCGGGTCGTCGAACCAGATCGTCCGGTGTACCGAACGCCACCAGCGTTCCCGTGCGTTGCCGCGTTCGGTGTCCTCCTCGACGAAGCCGGCCGCGCCGAGCTGCCGCAGGTGGTAGCTGGCCGTGCCGGAGTTCACCCCCAGCCGCTCCGCGAGGCGGGTGGCCGTGGAGGGGCCGTGCTTCCGCAGCAGCCCGACCACTTGCACGCGTATCGGGTGCGCGAGGGCGCGCAGCCCCTTGGCGTCCAGGACGACCGAGTCCTGGTCGACGACGGATGGACGGTCCGGCCTGTTCTCGGCATCTCCCATGCGGCACACGGTAGTTGGCGAAGACTTCTTCGCAAAGACTTCTTCGCGAAGATCTCTTTGCGAAGACCTCTTTGCGAAGAGATCTTCGCGGACAGACCTTCGCGGTTCGGGGCGCTCGCCGAGGACGGCGGGCTCGTAGGAGACTCGGGTCATGACCTCACGCTTACGACGGCGACCCGGCGAGGCCGCCTCGTTCCTGTTCACGCTGCTCGTCATGGCGATCGCGTCCCGCCGCAGGGGACCCGGCCGGTGCCGTCTCCGGAGGATCGCCACCTCGGCCGAGGTCCGGCGGAGCAGGGAACTGGCCGAGCGGCGGCTGCGCGCGCGGGCGGCCGAGATCGAGGAGGGGTCGCCGTGGGGGCCGCCGCTGCGAACGAGCCTGGTGGACGTCTGCTCCCGGGGCGGCGGCAGGAACCTTCTCGATCAGAACGCGCCGAGGCAGCCCGCCATGACCTGCGTGATGCGGCTGCACCTCTACTTCGTCGTCGACCGCCCCGTGCCTCAGGTCCTCGAGGACCTCCGCGCGATGACGGCCCCCGTCGCGTGGTCCGCGAGCACGATCGACAGCACGCTGCGGCACTACCCGAACAGGACCGCCGGGACGCCCTACACCTGGCCGCCGTCGATCAACTCCCGCACCGGAGGTGAGCGGTTGGCCTGGGACGCTCCCGGCGACGACCCGAAGGCGAAACTCCCGGAACCCTGCCCCCGCCACAGGACGGTCCTCCGCACGTGCGTGTCCGACCCCGCCGACCTCACCCTCGCCGCGTTGCGAGAGCGCCCGGGGACCCTGTTCGTTTGGACCCTCACCACGGGGTACGAGGAGGTCCACTCCCCTGCCGGGCGCCGGTGATGAAGCGGTCGCACAGGCCGGCGGGCCTTCGATCGGACGCGGCGGACGGGCCGACCGACCGTCAGGAAGGTGGCGCACCGCGTGCGTTCCGGCATCGTCGCCGTCACCGTCACCGTCATGCTGAGCGATCCCGCTCCTGCCCACCGGTGTCAGCGCGTCGCGGCGGTGCCCCGGAAGGTGCGCCGGTAGGCGAGGGGTGAGACGCCGATGGCGGCGTGCAGGTGTTCGCGGAGGGAGGTGCCGGTGGCGAAGCCGACCTGGCCGGCGATGTCGTCCACGGCGAGGTCCGTGGTCTCCAGGAGGTGTCGGGCGCGGCAGACGCGCTGCTGGATCAGCCAGCGGCCGGGGCTCGTCCCGACCTCCTCGGTGAACCGGCGGGCGAAGGTGCGCAGGCTCATCCGGGCGTGCCCGGCGAGTTCCGTCAGCGTCAGGGGTTCGTGCAGGTTCTCCAGCGCCCACTGGCGGGTGGCGGAGGTGCCGTGCCCGGCCGCCGGGGGCACCGGGTGCTCGATGTACTGGGCCTGGCCGCCGTCCCGCCACGGCGGTACGACGCAGGCCCGGGCCACGTGGTTGGCGACCGCGGCGCCGTGGTCCCGGCGTACGAGGTGGAGGCAGACGTCGACGCCGGAGGCGGCGCCCGCCGAGGTGAGGACGTCGCCGTCGTCCACGAAGAGCACGTCCGGGTCCAGGGCCACGTCCGGGTACCAGGAGCGGAAGACGTCGGCGACGGCCCAGTGGGTGGTGGCGGGCCGGCCGTCGAGCAGCCCCGCGGCCGCCAGGACGAAGGCGCCGGTGCAGATCGACACGATCCGCGCCCCGGGCCGTACGGTCGCGAGCGCCTCGCCCACGCGCGGGGGCAGCTCGCGCGAGAGCCGGGAGACGTCGAAGGGCGGCAGCAGCACCGTGTCCGCCGTCGCGAGCACCTCGGGCCCGTGGCCCACCGTGACCGAGTAGTCCGCGTTCGTGTCGACGGGGCCGCCGTCGACGGAGCAGGTCAGGACCTCGTAGCGGTCCTGGAGGGTGCCGAAGATCCGGCTCGGGAGGCCGAGTTCGAAGGGGTACACCCCGTCCAGGGCGAGGACGACGACGCGATGGAGAGCGGTCATGGCACGATCCCGTCGGAAGATGGCATTCATGCCATGGTACGACCCCGGGGTCCCCGGCGAGGCTGGTGCCCATGACGCACACCACCAGTACCGCCACCGCCACCACCCCCGCCGCCGCCGCCGCCACGATGCGCGCCATCAGCCAGGACTCCCTCGGCACCCCCGAGGTGCTCCACGAGGTCGTCCTCCCCCGGCCCGCGCCCGGCCCGAGCGAGATCCTCGTCGCCGTGCGCGCCGCCGGGATGAACCCGACCGACTGGAAGCACCGCGCCGCCGGCATCTTCCTGAACCGCATGCCGCTGGTCCTCGGCTGGGACGTGTCCGGCGTCGTCGAGGCCGTCGGCTTCGGCGTCACCCTGTTCAAGCCGGGCGACGAGGTCTTCGGGATGCTGCCCTACCCGCACGGCGTCGGCTCCCACGCCGAGTACGTGACGGGCCCCGCCCGCGCCTTCGCGCGCAAGCCGGCCGACATCGACCACGTCCAGGCGGGCGCGCTGCCGCTCGCCGCGCTCACCGCGTACCAGGCGATCGTCGACACGGCCGGGGTCCGCTCCGGACAGCGGGTGCTGATCCACGCGGCGGCGGGCGGGGTCGGCCACCTGGCCGTGCAGATCGCCAAGGCCCGTGGCGCGTACGTGATCGGCACCGCCAGCGCCGCCAAGCACGACGTCGTGCGCTCGCTCGGCGCGGACGAGGTCGTCGACTACCGCACCACCGACTTCCGCGAGGTCGTGCAGGACGTCGACATGGTGCTCGATCCCCTGTCCGGCGACACCCGGTCCCGTTCGCTCGACGTGCTGCGCCCGGGCGGTGTGCTCGTGTCGCTCCTGCCGGGGGCGGATCCGGAGGAGGCCGCGAAGGCCGCCGCTCGCGGGGTCCGCGTCGAGACCCTTCTCGTCGAGGCGGACCACGCGGGCATGAACGCCGTCGCGGACCTGGTCGCCTCCGGCGCGCTCCGCGCGCACGTCGAGGCCGTCTTCCCGCTCGCGGAGGCGGCGAAGGCGCATGCGCTCGGCGAGACGGGCCGGACGACCGGCAAGCTCGTGCTCACCGTCCCGTAGCCCGCCCGCGTGCCGTAGCCCGCCCGCGTGCCGTAGCCCGCCGGCCGTCCCGCGGCCCGCTCGCCCTCGCGCAGCCCGCTCGCCGGTCGTGGCCCCGCTCGCCGTAGCCCCGCGCGCCTCCCCGGCGGCGGGGCCGCGGCGGGCCCCGGCCCCGGGAGGGATCAGGTCCCGTCGGCGGTGAGCGGGGAGAGCGGCCGTTCGAAGAAGGTCTCCAGGACCACCGTGGCCTGCGTGCCGCTGACCCCGTCGACGGCGTAGATCCGGCGCAGCACGTCCTGCAGTTGTTCGGTGGTCGCGGTTCTGACCTTCACCAGCACCGAGGCGCTGCCGGCGATGATGTGCGCCTCCACGATCTCGGGGAGCGCGGCGAAGTCCTGCGCCGAGTCGCCCATCCAGGACGTCGAGTCGACCATCACGTAGGCCAGGACGCCGCTGCCCACGGCGGCCGGGTCCACCTCGACCGTGGTGCGCCGGATGACGCCGCGCTCGCGCAGCTTGCGCACCCGCTCGTGCGCGGCGCCCGCGGACAGTCCGACGGCCTGGCCCAGCGCGGCGTAGGGCTGGGTGGCGTCCTGCTGGAGCAGGGCCAGCAGCGCGCGATCGATATGATCCACAACTCTCCTTCGGTATCTCCTTGCGGGGACCATATCCCATCTTGCAATGTTCACCTCATGCCGATTCTCCTTCGGCGCACGGTGGACTTCCTGAGGAGTGGATCCTGTGAGCGGCGAGCGCCCCGGGCGGTACGAGATGCTGGACGACCGCTTCCGTACCGGGCGGTGCATGAACGGTGACGAAGCGCTGGAGGTCCTGTACACCGGCTGCCGCTGGGCCGAGGGGCCGGTCTATGTGCCGGCCTGGCGCCAGGTGGTCTGGAGCGACATCCCGAACGACCGGATGCTGCGGTGGGACGAGGAGACCGGCTCGGTCGCCGTCTTCCGCCGCTCCGCGGGGCACACCAACGGCGACACCCTCGACCGCGAGGGCCGGCTGATCACCTGTGAGCAGGGCAACCGCCGGGTGACGCGGACCGAGCACGACGGCACGGTCACCGTGCTGGCCGACCGCTGGCAGGGCAAGCGCCTCAACAGCCCGAACGACGCGACCGTGAAGTCCGACGGCTCCGTCTGGTTCTCCGACCCGGACTTCGGCATCACCAGCGACTACGAGGGGTACCGCGCGGAGAGCGAGATCGGCTCCAACAACGTGTACCGGATCGATCCGGCCACCGGTGAGGTGCGGCTGGTCGCGGACTGCTTCGGGGCGCCGAACGGGCTGGTCTTCTCGCCCGACGAGCGGCAGCTGTACGTCTCCGACACCCGCGCCGGCCGCATCTGGGTCTTCGGCGTGCGGGACGACGGCACCCTGTCGGACGGCGAGGTCTTCGCCGAGGCCGGGGCCCGCGAGAAGGCCCGCTTCGACAACCTCCGCTTCGACGAGGGCGGCCGGCTGTGGGTCGCCGCGATGGACGACGGGGTGCACTGCTACGACCCCGACGGCACCCTGATCGGCCGGCTGAACGTGCCCGAGGCGGTCGCCAACATCTCGTGGGGCGGCGCCAAGCGCAACCGCCTCTTCATCGCCGCGGAGACCAGCCTGTACTCGGTGGTCATGGCGGTCACCGGCACGCACCCGACCGGACCGGGGCGGCGGCCCTGGCTGTAGGCGGTCGCAGGTCCTGCCCCCTGGGGCCGGGCGGGGCCGGTCGCTCAGCCCGCCAGGCGTTCCAGCAGCAGAACGGCGCCGATGGCGATCATCATGGCTCCGCTGACGCGGGTGACGGCGCGGGCGGCCGAGGGGCGGGAGCCGAGGACCGTGCGGGCCAGGACGGCGACGGCGACGGCGAGGTAGACGACGGCGCACGCGGTCAGGTGCACGGTGCTGAGCAGCCCGGTCTGCGCGGCGACCGGCCAGCCGGTCACGGGGTCGATGAACTGCGGGAACAGCGAGAAGTAGAGCAGCAGCGCCTTGGGGTTGAGGCCGCTGGTCCCCGCCCCCTTGAGCAGGACCCGCAGCGGGGAGGCGTCCGCCCCCTGCCCCGCCACCTCGGGCGCCGCGGCCGGCCGGCGCAGGAGTCCCCAGCCGAGCCACAGCAGGTATCCGGCGCCCGCGACGGTCAGGGCGGTGAGCGCGGCCGGGGAGCTCGCCACGATCACGGCGAGGCCGGCGACGGCCACCAGCGCGTACGCCGCGTGGCCGGTGAGCAGCCCCGCGACCGCGGGGACGACCGAGCGGTCGCGCAGACCGGCGGAGATGGCGTACGCCCAGTCGGCGCCCGGGGTGACCACCAGGAGCAGGTCCACCGCCAGGAAGGCCGCCAGCGTCGTCGTGTCCACGTTCGTTTGTTCCTTCTCGCACCTGTTGTTCCGGGAGGGAAGGCTAGGCGGGATTCACCCGAAGATGTTTGCGTCTTTACCCCTTGATCACGGGGTTCGAGGGAGAATCTTCTCCATGGACGCACTTGACCGGAAGATTCTGACCGAGCTGCAGCTCGACGGCCGGCTGACCATCACCGAGCTGGCCGGCCGCGTGCGGCTCAGCGTCTCGCCCTGCCACCGCCGGCTGCGCGACCTCGAACGCGAGGGCGCGATCCGCGGCTACCGCGCCGTGGTCGACCCCGCCGCCGTCGGCCTGAACTTCGAGGCCCTGGTCTTCGTCACCCTGCGCTGGGAGACCCCGGACACCGTCACGGCCTTCGAGGACGCCGTGGCCGCCGTCCCCCACGTCCTCCAGGCACAGCGCCTCTTCGGCGAACCCGACTATCTGCTGCGGGTCGCCACCACCGACCTGACCGCGTTCCAGCAGCTCTACGACCAACGGCTCGCGCGACTGCCCGGCGTCCAGCGCCTGACGTCGACGCTGGTCATGAAGAACGTCATCGACGACCGTCCACTGCCGGAGAGCTGACCCGTCGCCCGGAGCTGATCGCCGAGGGCGTCGGGATCCTGCGGGCGGCGCTCGCCCGCGACCGGCTGGGCGAGTTCCGGGCCCAGGCCGCCATCGCCGCGCTCCACGCCGACGCACCGACCGCCGAGGAGACCGACTGGGTGCAGATCGTCGAGTGGTACGAGGAGCTCGCGGGCCTCACGGACAGCCCGGTCGTCCGGCTCAACCGCGCGGTCGCGGTGGGCGAGGCCGACGGACCGCGCGCCGGTCCGGCGGCACTCGCGGAGCTGGACCCGGCACTGCCCCGGTACGCCGCGGTGGCCGCGTACCTCCACGAACACGACGGCGACCTGACGACGGCGGCGCGCCTGTACGCCGAGGCCGCGCACCAGGCCCCGAACCTCGCGGAGCGCGACCACCTGACCCGCCGGGCCGCCCGGCTCAACGCCCGCCGGACGCACTGAGGGGATCACCCGGGCGGCCGCCCGCCCCGCTGCCCGCCTGGCCCGGTGTCCGCATCAACGCCCTTGCCCTCCCTGGCCGTTGATGCGGTCTATACGCGTAGACGGATCGTGCCCCATCATGGTCGCGCTCCACCACGGCACCACCTCGCACCGGCCGCACATCCGCGGCCGGTGTCCGCGGCGTGCCCCGACACCCCGGGGGCGGCCGTCCGACTTCGCTGGAGGATGTCTTGTCCGTCAGAAAGCAGCTCCGCACGGCCCTCTGCGGCCTCGCCCTCACCGGCCTCCTGGTCGCCGCCGCGCCCGCCACCGCCGTGGCGACGCCCGCCGCGAACGGTGCGGCCAAGGTGTCGCCGGTGGCCGCCGCCGAGGACACCGCCGCCCGCGCGCTGGCCCGCTCGCTCGCCGACTCCACCTGGCGGGCCGAGGCGGGCCGGGCCGTCGCGGGCGGGGCGGAGACGGGCCTCGGGGCGCTGGCCGGGGCTTCCCGCACCCGGGCCGCGGCGTCGCTCGCCGCCACCGTCGCCGCCGCGGACCGTGCCGTCGTCACGGCCAAGGGCCTGCCCGCCGGCACGGGCGGGCTGCTCACCGTGACGCTGACCGGTGCCACGGACTCCGGACGGGCCCCGCTGGTCGCCGTCGAGCCGTCCGACGACGAGGCCACCGCCGTCACCGCCTACGACACCCACGGCCGGGCGCACACCCTGGACGCCTCCCGGACCCCCGACGTACCGGTGTACGTCGTCGGCGTCGACGGGGAGAAGGCGGTCGAGGCCGGCATGCGGGTCCTGGAGCGGGAGCTGGCCGCAGCCGGCGTCACCACGGCCGCGGCGAGCACCCCGAACGCGACGACCGCGACGACGAGCAGCACCGGCTTCTGGACCTCCCGCATCACCTCGGTGCGGCTCTCCGACGACAAGGAGACCTGGATCAAGGGCGATGCCGAGATCTTCAGCATCGTCAGCGGCTTCGGACTCGACGGCAAGGTCCGCGTCGACACGGTGACCCACCCGTACCTCGACGACGCGGGGACCACGTACTACCCGAACCAGATCCTGGTGAACTGGTCGCTGTACAAGTACAACCTGGCCGACGCCGTGATGATGGAGGACGACGGCGACACCAACTACTCGGCACTGGCCAAGGCCATCGCCACCGCCCTGCTGACCATCGCCGACCTCGGCGCCTACATCCCGCTCGTCGACCCCGTCATCGACGCGATCCCCTCCTCCTTCTGGACCGACGACGCCGACTTCGTGGACGCCTGGTACACGCTCGCCCGGGAGATGACGGGCACCCGCGACGGGGCCGGCGCCAACGGCCGGTTCACGTTCGACCGGTACTGGGTCTCCGCGCTCTGACGACCGCCTCGCCCAGGAGGGCACCGACGGGCGGACCTGACCGTCTGTCAGCGTGAGGTGCGGGCGTCGCCCGCGGGCGGGAGCGGGTGGCGCCAGGCGCCCGTCGTTCTGAGGAGGATCCGGCGGGCCAGGGTGCGCACCTCGGTCCAGGGCCGGTCGGCGACCAGGGATTCGGCCCAGGGGGCGGCGCGGTGGGTGGGGGTGAGGTCGGCCAGGCGGTGGCCGAGTTCCCGGAGGTCGCTCGTGTCCTCGGGGGTGAGGACTCCGCGTTCCGCGAGTCCCGCGGAGACGCGGCAGACCAGTTCCACTTCCTCGGCGACGGACGCCGTGTCCAGGTCGCGGTCGGCCGTCCAGGCGCGCTGGTCGTGGAGGTCGGCGGCGAGGAGGGCCATCCAGCGCAGGGTCCAGGTGCGCAGGCGCTCGTCGTTGAGGAGGTTCATGTCCGCACGATCTCACCGGGCGGCCGCGGGCCCGACACCGCCCCTCAGCAGCGGATGTCGGTGGCCGGGCGTTCTCCCGTGAGCAGGAAGCGGGTGACGGTCCGGTCGCCGCAGGCGTTGCCCGCCCCGCCGGCGCCCACCAGGTAGACGCCGTGCCCGCCCCGGTCGACGGAGACCATCCGGGCGCGGTCGCCGAGCGCCTCGCGCATCTTCAGGCCGGAGGAGTGCGGGGTGGACGGGTCCCGCAGGTTCTGGATCATGAGGATGTTCGACGGGCCCTCGTCGGTGAGGCGGACCGGCTTCTCCACCGCGCCGCCCTTCCAGAAGGCGCAGGGCGTGACGTTGACGGGCATCCCGCCGGTGAGCGGGTGCCGGGCCCGGTCGGCCGCCACCGCACGGGCGTACGCCGGTACGGAACGGGGCCAGTCGACGTCGTTGCAGACGACGCCCACGGTGACCGCCGCCGCCTCGTCCGGCATCGCGCCGGTCAGCTCGGGCGGCAGCACGGGCACGCCCCGCGGGTCGAGGGCCTGGGCGGCGAGCCGCGCGAAGCCGGGGAAGGCGGCGTCGGAGTAGAGCGCGACCTGGAGGGCCTGCCGGAAGGCGGCTCCGGTGAGCGGCGCGCCGGGGGCGGCGGTGGCGCGGGGCGTCCGGTCGAGCCGCGCCGCGAGGTCGAGGACGAGCGCCCGTACGGCCTCCGGGGTGTCGGCGAGCCGCAGGCCCTCGGCCGCGCGGTCCGGGTGGGAGGCCCAGGCGGCGAAGTCCGGGAAGCTGTCCTCGGCGCCCTTCGCCATGTCGGCGAGCCAGCCGTACGCGACCCGGCGCGGGTCCGGGTCGGCGCTGCTGTCCAGGACCCAGCGGTCGGTCCGGCCTGGGTGCTCCTGGGAGTACCGGGCGGCCACATAGGTGCCGTACGAGTTGGCCCACGCCGACAGCTTCTCCTCGCCGAGCGCCTGCCGCAGGAGCTCCATGTCCCGCACCTGGTTGGCGGTGGTGAGGCTGCGCAGCATGGGGCCGCCGTCGCGGGCGCAGGCCTCGGCGATCCGCCGCGCCCGCTCGGCGTTCGCGCCGATGGTCCCGTCGGCGGCCGGCCAGGACCGCAGGGTCACCATCCACCGGTCCTGCTCCGCGAGCCCGCACCGCGCCTTGGCCGAGCCGCCGACCCCGCGCGGGTCGAAGGCCACCAGGTCGTACGCCCCTCCGGTCTCCTTCGCGAGCGCGGCCCCCTTCTGGGCGAGCCGCTGCACCCCGGAGCTTCCGGGCCCGCCCGGGATCACGAGCAGGGTGCCGCGCCGGGCCTCCGGGCGGGTGCTGCCGATGCGGGAGACCGCGAGGTCGATGCGGGGGCCGGTGGGGTCGGCGTGGTCGAGCGGCACGGACAGGGTGGCGCACCGCTGCCCGTCGGCCGGCTTCACCGAGGCGGGACACTCGCCCCACTGGAGCCGGCCGCCGGAGGCGTCGCCCGTGGCGTTCGCGGGGCCGCCGACGGCGACGAGGCCGACGGAGGCCAGTGCGGCGACGGAGAGGACGGAGGCGGCAAGGGACGTGCGTACGCGGCGTGTTGTCATGCCTCCACCCTGCCGTCCGGCGGCCCGACGCCCCATCAGGCCACCGGGCCTCCGGGGGTGGGGTCAACCCCCGTGTCGGGCGGTCCTGTTGTCCCCCTCCTCCGGCCGCGCGCAGGCGTCAGGGAAAGTACAGGCCCGCCTTCTCCAGCACATGGCCGGTGAACAGCCCGCCCCAGACGACCCTGCCCCGGTACATCGTGGTCCGGACGGCGTCCGGGGCCGTCTGGACCGTGAGGGGGCGGCTGACGACTGTCGTGTCGACGGTCCGCGCGTCCTGCGCGGCCCACTGGGCCGCGGCCGGTTCGACGTGCGCGCTCACGAGCGCGGGCAGCACCAGGGTCACGTTGCGGGCGCCCGGTATGCCGCCGCGCAGGCTCTTCGCCCGGCTCATGGCCCAGACGGTGAACTCCTCCAGGGTGGCGACGTCCACCCGGGGCACGGCCGCGGCGAAGACGAACAGCTCGGACTTGGTCCCGAACCACCGTGCCTTGCGGTCCGCGCGCTGCGCGGCCACCACCGGGCGGCCGTTCCACTCCGGCGACGTCACCGCGCAGGCGTCGGCCGTCAGGCGCCCGGCGAGGCCCGCCAGGTACGTACCCGCCGCATCGGCGGACGCGTCAGATGCATGCTGAGTCATGACAGCAGATCCTCCAACAACCCACGGAGCGCGGGGAAGAGGAGGACCGAGCAGAGGAAGGCGACACCTGGCCGCCCCGCCGCCGCCGGACGTCACCCGCCGCTCGCCCCTCGTTCAGAGAGCGGGGCGCCGGCCGCCCCACGGACGGACCGCCTCGATCGCCGCGGCGACGCGGAACACGGCGGCGTCGTCGTAGGTGCGCCCGACGATCTGCACCCCCGTCGGCACGCCGTTCGCGGCGATTCCGGACGGCACGCTGAGCACCGGGCAGCGGCCGGCGATGTTGAAGACGGTGGTCATCGCGGCCTCCAGGTACGAGTCCAGCTCGACGCCGCCGATCACGACCCTGGTCGAGAGGTAGTCGTCGTCCGCCCGCAGCGCCGGGATGGCGGTCGTCGGGCAGAGCAGCACGTCGTGACGGTCGAGCAGCAGACCGAGCGTCCGCTGTATCCCGGCCTCCAGCTCCAGGCCGCGCAGGAAGCTGCCGGGCTCGCGGACGGCCTCGGCGGCCCGTTCGGCGAAGTCGAGCGCGTACCCGGTGAGCAGATCGCGGTGCTCCTCGGCGACCGAGGCGACGTACGGGCCGAAGACCGACCCGAAGTGGATCATCGCGGCCTCCATCACCTCCGCGCGCCGGACCGGGACCTCCACCTCCTCGACCACGGCCCCCGCCGCGCGCAGGGCCTCCGCGACCGCGCGGGTGTGCGCCTCGACCTCGGGATCGACGGGCCAGTCCCCCAGCGTCACCGACAGGGCGACCCGTACGCCGTCGACGCCCTCGAAACGGTCGGGCAGCGTGACCTTGGGCCGCAGGGAGACCGCGTCGAGCGGGTGGGGTCCCGCGATGACGTTCTGCAGGAGGGCGCAGTCACCGACCGTCCGCGCCATCGGGCCGTCGTGGCAGTACGTGTCGAGGTTGAACGGCGCCATCGCCGGGACACGGCCGTACGGCGGCTTGTAGCCGACCGTCCCCGTGAAGGAGGCGGGGATGCGGATGGAGCCGCCGATGTCGGAGCCCGTCGCGAGCGTCGTCTCCCCGGCCGCGAGCGCGGCCCCGGCGCCGCCCGACGAACCGCCCGGACTGAACTCCAGGTTCCACGGGTTGCGCGTCACCCCCCACAGCCGTGACTGCGTGAACGCGGCACAGCTGAACTCCGGGGTGGTGGTCCGCGCGTGCACGATCCCGCCCGCCGCCCGCACCCGCTCGACGACCGGGTGCGTCGCGTCGGCGATCTCGTCCCGGAAGGCGAGCGAGCCGTCCGTGGCGCGACGGCCCGCGAGGGGCTGCTCCTCCTTCGTCGCGACCGGCAGGCCCTCCAGCGCCCGGGGCGCCGCCCCCTTCCCCGCGTACCGCGCCTCGGCCTCGCGCGCGTCGACGAGCGCCTCCTCGAAGGTCTGCTCGGCGAGGGCGTTGACCTTGGACTCGACGGCTGCGGCGCGCGCGATGACGGCTTGCATCAGCTCGACGGGCGACAGCGAACGGTCCCGGAAGCGGCGCAGGGCTTCGGTGGCGGGCAGGTAGGCGAGGTCGGTGGTGTCGGCGGTCATGCGCGGGTCCCTTCCCGAAGCGACGGAGAAGCCGGATAGGCCGGAGAGCCGGAGAGGCCGGAGAGGCCGGAGAGCCGGTGAGGCCGGAGGCGTCGGGGGAGTCGCGACCGGGTGAACGACGCCCCCGACGGCATCATCGAACCGTCACCCGCCCCACGCGTCAACGGTGTTGACGTAAGGCGGGGGCGGGGCGGAGACGGGTCGGGGCGGAGACGGGGCGGGGCGGGGCGGAGACGGGGCGGGTCCGTGGCGCGGGGTCAGGGAGCGGCGGGCCGGTTCCCCGTGGGACCGGCGGTGCGCGTGGCCGGGCCCGAGAAGCGGAGGTGGCCGTCGGCGATCGCGGCGCGCCGGAGCAGTCTGCGGTCCTCGCGGTAGCTCGTCGACGTCACCCACGGCGCGTCCGGGCCCTGCCGGGGCAGCCGGTCGAGGGCCCGGCGCACATACCCGGCGCCGAAGTCGAGCATGGGGCGGGTGGCCAGGCCGGGTGCGCTCTCGGGCCGGGCGGTGTCGTGGCCGTACCGGTCCATGTGGGCGAGGAGCCGGCAGACGTACTCGCAGAGCAGGCCGATCTTGAGCGTCCAGGAGGCGTTGGTGTAGCCGATGGCGATGTTGAGGTTGGGGATGCCCGAGAGCATGGTGCCCCGGTGGAGGAGCGAGTCGGCGGGCGAGACGTGCGTCCCGTCCACGGTGAGGCGCATGCCGCCGAGGAGCTGGAGCGTGAGGCCGGTGACGATGACGATGATGTCCGCGGGGAGTTCCCGGCCGGACCGCAGCAGGATCCCGTCCTCGGTGAAGGTGTCGATCCGATCGGTGACGACGGAGGCCCTGCCGGCGCTGATGGCCTTGAAGAGATCGCCGTCCGGGTCGGCGCACAGGCGCTGGTCCCACGGGTCGTACGGCGGGTCGAAGTGTTCGTCGACCGGGAAGCCGGCGGGCAGGAGCCGGGTGTTCGCCGCGCGGATCAGCTTCCGGGTCGCGGCCGGGAAGCACCGGGCGAAGCGCCAGACCACCTGCTGCCGGGCGATGTTCTTGCGGCGCGTCACGGCGTGTCCGCGCCGGTCCCCCAGCACGCGGAGGAGCAGCCGGGCGACCTTGTCCTCCTTCGAGACGGGCACGACGTACGTGGGTGTCCGCTGGAGCATCGTGATGTGCGCCGTGTCGTCGGCCATGGCGGGGACGAGGGTGACGGCGGTGGCACCGCTGCCGATGACGACCACCCGCTTGTCGCGGTGGTCGAGGTCCTCGGGCCAGTGCTGCGGGTGCACGATCTGCCCGCGGAAACGGTCGCGGCCCTCGAAGTGCGGCGTGTGGCCCTCGTCGTATCGGTAGTAGCCGGTGGCGCAGAAGAGCCACCCGGCGGTGAGCTCGACCCGCTCGCTCGCACCGGTCTCCGGGTCGGTGCGCTCGACCCGCACCGTCCAGCGCGCCGCCTCGGAGGACCAGTCGGCGGCGACGACCCGGTGGTGGTAGCGGATGTGCTCGTCGAGGCCGTTCTCGGTGGCCGTCTCCCGTACGTAGGACAGGACGCGGGAGGCGGTGGCGATGGACTCCCGGTGACGCCATGGCTTGAACGCGTAGCCGAAGGTGTAGAGGTCGGAGTCGGACCGGATGCCGGGGTACCGGAACAGGTCCCAGGTACCGCCGGAGGCACCGCGCCCCTCCAGGATCGCGAACGACTTCCCCGGATGCCTGAGCCGCAGGTAGCGGCCGGCGCCGATCCCGGAGATCCCGGCACCGACGATCAGGACGTCGAGGTGCTCCACGGGCGGCGGCTGGTGCGCAGTCATAGGGAAAAGAATGCGCCACGCGGGGTTTGGGCCCGACAGCGGAGTGCCGGTGGCGGTGCCGGTGCGGGTGCGGGGGGGCGGGTGCCGGCGGATTGCGCGGGGTGACAGCCGTCCCCACCCACCGGGAGGGACACCGTCACCGTCCCCTCACTCCCACTCCACCAGGTACCCGTGATGCCGTACGCATCCCCCGTCGGCCGTCAGGACCGGTTCGCCGGAGTACCAGTCGGGGCGCAGCGACACCTCGACGCCGTGGTCGTCCGTCGCGCTGACACCGGCCGGCCCGGCCCCCGGCTCCCCCTGCTCCCGCGCGGGGATGTCCTTCACGTCCAGCCCCCGCGCCGCCCACTCCCGCCGGAGCGTGCCGAGAGCGGCCCGGTACCGGGCGTCGCTCGCGAAGTCGGGCTTCCAGGTGACGACGGGCTGGTCCCGGGTGACGCCCTCCGCGTCCACGCCCAGGTCGTCCTTGCAGGACGCCCCGCCCATCTCCTTCCCGTAGATCACGGAGTCCGGATCGGCCCCCAGCAGCCGCACCGCCCCCTCGCCCGCCTCCTCGGTGTGCCGCAGGTGCTCACGGAACGCCGCCTCCGACCGCACGGGACCGCCGGCCATCGACTCGCAGCCCTTGGCGAGCACCGCGATGAGCCCCACCACGGCCACCATGCCCAAGGTCAGAGCAGCGATACGGACCCGGTGCGGCGGCTTCCGGTCGACGGCGGGCGAAGCGGGGAGGGGTGACGTGCTCATGAGCCGATCCGACCAGACACCCGGGGCGGGAGGGCACCGCTCCCCTACTCAGAAACGGCCTGAGTACGCACCCCGGCCCCCCGCCCAGACGTCCGGCGCACTCCCGCCCTCCCACGACACCTCCAGCAGCCTCACCAGATCCCGTGCTCCAGCTCCTCAAGGGCGACGTTCCACGCGGAGTCCTCGACGACGAACGGCGTGGGATCGACGGCGCCCACCACCCGCCGGAAGCGCGCGGACAGCTCCTCGGGGTCGACGTCCGCGTCGTGGTCGTTTTCGAGGCGCCGGAACTCGACCAGGGTGAAGAGCAAGGAGTCGACGTCCCGGTGGAGTTGGTGGTACCCGCCCTCCCCCTCCGGGAAGGCGTACACCTTCCCCGATGCCGGATCGAGCGCGACGAGTGACGCGAACAGGTACCCGAGCACCCACCAGCTCCGGCTCTCCACGGGACAGCTCCACCCGTCAGGAAAGGCGTGGCCTCCGAGGGTGAGGGTGTCGCCGCTCTCGGGCCAGGTACCCGGTACCGCGTTCCGGGAGATGAAGACGTCGGAGTGCGGCAGCCCCACGCTGCTCAGCAGGTTGGCCGAGTGACCGTCACATGCGGAGCCGTCGGCGGTCCGGGGCACGTAGACGATGCTGCGCAAGCCATAGGCATCGAGCATGCGCCGCGCGCTCACGTGTGACTCGAGGGTGCGACCGCAGAGAGCCAAGAACCCTTCGATGTCGCGTTCCAGGGCGGGCGGCACGTCGGTCAACTCCGAGACGATCAGGCGGACCTCCCGCCCGAGTTCCGGGAAACCACTCCAGACGTCCGCACTCCTGGTGAGCACGGCGGCCAGCAGGTCGCCCGCGTACACATCGCCTTCCGCCAGCGGGTTGGCCCGGAGGACCTCCACCGCCAAGGGCAGGAGAGAGGCAAGGCCCACGTCTTGCCTGATCAGGAACCGCAGGTCCTCGACCGTCAGGCTGCCGATCGGCTTGCGCCGCAGCTCACGCACGGTCGCCATCAGCCGGGTATCACCGTCCGACGGGACCGACCCGCGGTCACGCTCAAGCTCCTCCAGGGAAAGGCCACGGTTCACGAGTCGCGTCACCGACCGATCGTCCCATGTCTGATCTCCATCACGGCCCAGATCCCGTCGCAGCCATGAACCGCAGCCATCTGTTGGGAAATCAGGTGGATGGCAGGAAATACCACGCGATCCCCTCACGATCCCCTCACGATCCGGAACGCACCGACGGCGCTCAAGCCGGAGGCCGGTAAGGTCGATCACCAGGGGTGCGGGCGGGCATCGATCCTGATTTCCGCCTGCACCCTTCCCTTCTGTGAAAGGTCTTTGCATGTGGGTGCAGCGAGTACTCGAATTCACCGGCTGGGAGGCTTCGACCTCCTCCTCCGTGGACTGGGCAGGGGTCGAGGAAGAGCTTCGCATTCCGCTTCCGGCGGACTTCAAACAACTGTGTGAAAGTTTCGGTGGAGGAACCTTCTGCGACTCCGTCCATTTCCTCGGCAACACGGAAGGGTCTTACTTCAATCTTCTCCTGCCGTGGCGAGCACCCATTCCCCTTCCTGCGGAAACCGGTCCGTACCAGGAGTACACCCCGGGCGGAAAGGGGTACATCAAATGGGCCTCGACGGAATGGGGTACGGAATACTGCTGGCTTGTCGACGCGCAGCAGCCCGGTACACCTCCTGTCCTCGCACGGGGCGAAGCCGGCGAGTGGTGCGCGTACGACATGTCGACGTCGGAATTTCTCTACAGGGTCCTGGCGGACAAGGACTTCCTGCCGTTCGGCATCGCTCGGTACGGCCTTGACCCGACGTTCCAGCCGGGCCCCGGGGCTCACGGCGGCTGACGGGAGGCGAGGCGGGGTCGGTGTCACGCTGAGCTGGTCAGATGGAGGGCGAGGACGGCTTGGACAAGTGCGGTGATGCGGACCGGACGGCGGGGTGCACGAGCACCGAGTTGGTCACGGGTGGACGCCCGCCCGCGCAGCCAGATACTCGACGCCGCGGTGGCCGGACTGCTTGGACACGTAGACGTGGACCGCGTGCCGGCCGGACGGCAGTGCAGGGTCGGCGTGGTCGCCGCGGAAGGCGACCTGTACCGCGTCGTGGCGGGAGCCGTGCAGGCCGTGCTCGGGTCTGTCCGGCCAGCGACCTGACCATACGAGGAAGACCGCGTTGCCGTCGTCGCCCAGTGCCGCGATGACCCGGTCCTCGGCCGTCCCCCGTACGAACCCCGCCGTCATTTCGAGCGGCAGGTGTGACTCCAGTTCACGATCGTCCATGACCGGCACGTCCGGTTCACAGCCACCAGCGCCGCAAGGGGGTCGCGCGCCGGGATAAGGGCGGTGCACAAAGCGGGCGTTCGGCAGGGACGCCGCCATTCGCCGGACCTCGTCGACGCTCTCCAGGTGCGTCAGCAGTTCCGCCTCGTCGCCGCGGTGTTCCATCAGAGCGCACAGCCGCATGGCCTGGCGGTACGCGTCGGCGGCATCAGTGGTGACGTGGACACAGCGTGTGTAGCCGGCCAGGCAGTCTTCGCACATGGCCGAATGGTGCCACCCGCCGGTCCGGACTGTCGCCCGGAATCGTCGGCGGACTCCGACGGCGAGGGGCGACCGTCGGCGTGGCTCCCACGATGCGATGCCTCGACGAGCAAGCCGTGCAAGCGGTGGAGGTTGAAGGTGTCGAGGTGGAGAAGCAGGCCGTCGCAAACGTCGCATCGGTGTCGACACACTCGACCTCCTCCTGGCTGTCTTGGTCACCGCAGCCAACGTCTCCGACAACGCCGGCGGCATCCAGGTGCTCTCACAGATAGCCCATGCGCATCCGCATGTCACGTTCGGCCGGCTCATGCACCACCGGCGCCTCGCCCGCGACTACGAAACCCAACCACACCGCTCCGAAGCCATGATCAAGCCGGCGATGGTCGACCGGACAAGCCGCCGGCTGACCAGGGAATCCCCGCCGGGCTGACGCTCTACCTGAACCCCGAGTACATCAATGGAACGGGTAGAGGCGCTGGCGCGGACCGGGAGGGGCGAAGCTCACCCCGTTCTCGTCGAGTGCGTTGAACACGGTCACGCGACCCGTCTCGAAGGCGAAACTGATGTCGACGTTTCCCTGAGCGACGTCCCTACCCGTCCATTCGAGCACTTCGGCCCCCACGAGCGGCAACCCCCGCAGAGCCTGCAGCTCAGGAAAAGGTTCGGGCCGCCACTCGAGGTCGAAGCCGGGCCACCGGACTGGACGGGTGGGGTCGATCATGTTCCACGTCAGGGATAGATCGCCCAGCTTCTGATAGTTGATTTCGACCTGCTGGCCATCGAAGTCGAACAGCACCGGGCAGTCGCAGAACCACTCGTCATCCCTGAGGTCCCAGACCATCCAGACTCGCGTGAGAGTCCGGCCAGCAAGACCACGCAGACGGCACCCATGTTCCTGTACGACGCCACCACGGCTGTCCAGCCATTCCGGTTGGTAGCCCGCGATGCCGAAATCGAACATGACGTCATCTTGCCAGAGGCGCCCTTTCTCGGATCAAAGCAGGCCCGAGCGGCGACCAACCGTCGACTTCCCAAACAGCCCTACCGGGACAAACGCTCTTAAATGCATGCCCCGGCGATGACAGGCCGTGGCAACATCACCGGATGTCCAACGACGTGGCCTACCCCGTCTTCCGTACTCCCGACCCGGAGCTCGCCCTGTCTACGGCGCGCCGTCTCATGGAGTTCGGCCGCTGCGAGTACACCAACGTCTCCCTCTACGCAGAGTTCCGCTCGGCCGACGAGGCGTGGCGGGCGGCGAAGGAGCTGCCGGAGGGTTGGTTCCGGGGGCAGGAACTGGACGGGGAGTTCGACCGCCGGGTGCCGTTCGAGGACCTTCCCGCCTGGCTCGTGGGCGTCCTGGGGGCGGGACTGCCGACGGACCCGGCCGCGTACGAAGGGCGACTTCCGGTGGACTACGAGTTGCCCCACCAGGCGGTCGGCAGCGTCGAGGACGCCTTCACGGCCGGAATCGGTCCGAGCGTGGGCGAGATCAACTGGCAGGACCTGTGCTGGCCGGATGCGCCCGAAGTGGGTCTTCGGGGCGAGTCCAAGCACGCAGAGGTGACGCTCCTCCTCAACACCGGCACCCGCGGGTACGACGAGCCTGCCGACGACCACACCGTCCTCCTCCACGTTCGCGACGCCGAAGTCGACGGCCGCCAGAGCAGCGAACCGTACGTCCACTGGCTCGCCGCGCAGGTGGGCCTCACGGTCATCGGGCCCGCGCAAGGGTGCTGATGGAACCCACCGACCCTGGGAGCAGCTCCCATGACTCATCCGGTGCCAGCCGCTCGACGATCTCCGCCACCCGCCTGCCGGCCACCCGGCCACTGGGGCCCACATGGGCCGGACCGATCGTCCGCTCAGCGCTATCGTCTTCCGACACGAGACGTAAGCCGGGGGGGAAGTGTCTTGAGACAACGGATTCTCATGAGCGCCGCAGCCATGTTGCTGCTGACATTGGCCGGTTGTACGTCGGGGACGGAACAGCCTCGGGACTCCGCGAAGCCCGCGCCGGCGAAGTCCTCGGCCACTGCCCGGCCGGCGGTTACGCAGCGGCCTTACGACAGGATGCCGGCGCGGCCGCTGGGCGAGGCGGCGGTCAGCGATCGTGACCAGGCTTTCCTGCAGGCGGCGTTCGCGATCCAGATGCCGGGAGGACACAAGGTTCCACCGGCCGACGAGGTGGTCGTGATCCGTCGCTTGGACGCCAGGAACGGGGAGCTGGCCTGGATGTCCGACGGACATACCTTCTGCTACGGCAAGATCCGGGAAGGCTACAGCTCGTACAGGTGCGGCGGACTTCCTGAGGAGGCACCGGCGCCCGGACTGCTTCTCACGGTCCCGGGCGAGCCTGACCGGGCGCCCAGCGACGACAATCAGGACGAGGTCCGCGTCGTGAGCTTCGTGATCGCCGAGGGCGGTGCGCAGCGTTTCGACCACGTCAAGCGCAGCAAGGGGACGGGGCCGGTGCACCAGGCGGTCGCGAGGTTCCCTTCCGGTCGCATGGTCACCTTCCTGACCTTCGACCGTGCCTACGGGTGGGGGCCCGTCGACCCGGAGGCCGAGATCTGCAGGAGCGACCGGAAGATCTGCTTCCCGCCCGATGACCTGCCGCACTGACACGGCCGTGTGCGGCGGTCCGCAACGCACCGTCCCATGAGGGCCTGCGGTCGGGGTCAGTCCCACCAGAGGGACCACATCGTCGAGCGGGCCATCGTGTCGCCGGTCTTCACCGGATCGTGCACCGCGTCGTGGCCGTAGGCGCGCAGCTCCGCGGCGGCCTGCGCGGCGCCCCGCGGGTCCAGAGGCGGCAGGTCGACGGCCAGCTCCAGGTAGGAACCCTCGGCGCAGAAGAACTCGGCGCCCCACTGCTGTCGAGAGGCGTCAGGCCTCGGTCGCCGTACCCGGCCCAGCCCCACGTCGTGGAGACGAACGGCAGAAGCACCGGCACCTCGTAGCCACCGCGTGCGGGCACGAGATTCACCCACCGCAGGTCCTTCTCGGAGAAGTCCCGGGTGCCGGTCGCCCACTGCGACACCCCCTGCGACGGGCGCTCCACGGCCGGTGCGAGCAGGGGTGCCAGCCGGTCGGGGTCGTAGTCGGACCGCCAGAGGTCGACATCGTCGTTCGCATCGGCGACCTCGGACGCCCAGGACCTCGACACCCGCCGCGGTCACAGACCACTCGGTCTCGGCGGTGGGAAAGGACATCCGCAAGCGGTGGAGGGGGTCATCGGAGGAATCAAGCGGCGGGCGGAGGACGAGGTCATACTGCCTCATCGAACGGCAGGTCAGACGGGCGCTCGGCCCCGAACAGACCATGCCCGGCCTCTACCCCGACAACCGCCGCGTCCGCCCCACCGGCCGCATGATGTTCTACCACTTCGGCGAACTCACCCTGCGGACCGGCAACGTCACCGCCCCGCCCACCGTCCAGATCACCCGCGGTGTCCAACTCCACGTCCTCGACCTACTCGACACCGACATCGGACAAACCCGCTGGCCCCAGAGAGCGCGAGAGCTGTCAATGATGGAGGCAGGTGCACCGCCCGACACTGGGCGCGGGCAGACTACGCACATGAAGCTCCCCGCCGAAGCCGTGGCCGCCGCTGCGCTGCTCGAGGTCGTAAGGATCTCCGAACTTCCGACAAAGCGGGGCACCCCATATCCCGGCAGTGTGGTCGCCCACTGGATCGGGAGCGAGGCCGTCAGCGCTCTGGCCTTGATCGAAAGCTTGCCCGGCAGCGAGCAGCACCGCTGCGGCTTCTCGCCGGGCTGGAGTGTCCGGGCGTACGCGGACACTCTCGACCTGGTGCTGTTCGAGGCGGCGTTCTGCTTCAGCTGCCATGAGGTCCGTATGCATGGAACCGCCGTGCCCCCCGCACTCGCCACGCAGTTCTTCGACGCGGGCGCCCCGCAGGCGCACGCCCTCCTGGCGCTCTTCCGCGAGGCAGCCCCGTAACCGGCCGACCACCGAAACCCTGAGCCTGGACCCCCGCGCAACGCACAGGTTCGGGCGGCACGGTCCGGAGCGCCAGGCTTCGTGTTCGTGGCCACATGAGGCGGTGGCCGAGACGTCGCCGCCTACGGCTGCTGTGTGGCGTGGGCCGCTTCGGGGAAACCCAGTGCATCCAGCAGCGCATCGAAGAGGTCCTCTGCGAAGGTCTCTTCTGCGCGCAGCAGTTCCTCGATGCGGGACTGCTGCACCGCGGCCTGGACACCAGCTTCTGACGCCCACGCGAGAGCGCCTGCGGCGTCGGCCGGCACCTCTGCGTCGAGTTGTGCACGCTGACGCCCGAGGGCTTCCTCGAACTCGGGGGTGGCCGGCCACAAGCTCTCGTCGTCCACGTCCTCAGGCGCCTCGACGAGGAGGCCGGCGGCGTTGGGCAGGTTCAGCCACGCCTGCCAGCGGTGGCCGCCGGTGTCCAGGCCGGTCACGAGGGCGACGCTGCTGTCGGAGACATCGGCCACGCAGGCCGGTGCACCGGTCCACTCGACCAAGGTGGACAGGTGCTCGTCCTCCCAGATGCCCTGCTCCAGCTGCAGGGGCTGCCAGCCGCCCGGCCGCGGCCGCCCGTCGTACACGTCGCCGCTCAGTTCTGGAGCGATGGTGCCGAACAGGGGTGCTTCCAGCAGTGGGCGCTCGCTGCGCGCAAAGACCAGATGGCCGGAAAAGCCCATGGAACCTCCTCGTCGCTTACCAGCGCACCTTACGAGCAGTCACTGACACCACGGGTGGCGGCGGTGTGAGGGGCGGGTCAGGGACGGGGTGGGTAGTCGGGGTGGTCGGTGTAGGGGGCGGCCAGGTCGTGGAGGTCGTGGTGCGGCCAGGGGTCGTGGCGGTGGCGGTTCAGGATGCGTCGTTTCGCCTCGATCTCGCGGAGGACGCGGGCCGGGTCGTGCAGGGCCACGTGTCGGGCGATGGTGGGGTGGAAGCCGGGGAGGTCGGTCTGGCAGAAGTCGACCGTGTGGCCGGTGGCGGACCACTCGCCGCAGCCGTCGCCGTCGCAGCGGCGCGCCAAGGCGGCCTCCTCGTCCAGTCGTGCCTCGATGAACTTCGCCAGGTTTTCGTTCATCGGGGCATGCTCGATGGTGCGGGGTGGCGGGCCGGTCGGTCGCCGATGAGGAGGACGGCGCAGGCCGTGGAGGTGAGGAGGCCGCCGGTGAGGAAGGTTTCGCGGGGGCCGGCCAGGGACAGGACCAGTCCGCCCAGTGCGGCGCCTGCCGCGATGCCGGCGTTGTAGGCGCCGGAGTTCGCCGCGAGGGCGATGTCGGTGCGGGCGGGGGCGCAGTGCAGCATGGCGTTCTGGGTGGTCATGAAGACCGGGCCCAGTGCGGCGCCCATCAGGAGGAGGAAGGCCGTCGTCGCCACCGGGTCGGTGCCGGTGGCGTAGAGGCCGAGCATGGCCGTCGCCTGGGCGGCCACGGCTGTCGTCATGGTCGCGTGCGGGTGCCGGTCCAGCTGGGTGCCGGTGAGGGTCACTCCCGCCAGGCAGGCGATGCCGATGAGCATGAGCAGGACGCTGACGGTGTCCGGAGCGAAGCCGGTCACCTCGTCCAGGAACGTCACGAGGTAGGTGAATCCGGCGAAGGCGCCCGCCGCGGACAGCGCGCCGGTCGCCAGGACGATGCCGAACCTGCGGGCGTCGGGGTCGGTGGCGTAGGCGGCGGGTTCCTCGTCCGGGCGGGTGGTCGGCAGCAGGGTGGCGATCGTCACCAGGGAGATGCCGCCGAGCAGCGCCAGGAGGGCCACCGGCACCTGCCAGTCGGTCTGCCGGCCGAGCCATGTGCCGGCGGGCACTCCGAGGACCAGGGCGAGCGAGCCGGCGACGGACAGCGCCCCGACCACGCGTCCGCGGACCTCGGGCGCGAACAGGCCGACCGCCACCGGCCCCATCACGGCCCAGAACAGCGCCTGGGCCAGCGCGGTGAGCAGTCTCGCCCCGAGGAGCACCGCGTAGGAGGGCGCCGTCGCGGCGGCGAGGCTGGAGATCACGAGTGCGGCCAGGAGTCCGGTGAGGACGTGCCGTCGTGGCACCGCCCTGACCGCGTGCGCGAGCGGGACGGACGCGACGGCCACCGTCACGCCGTAGCCGGTGACGAGGAGGCCGACCGCCGAGACGGAGACCCGCAGGCCGGCGGAGATGCCGTCGAGGAGTCCGATGGGCAGGTTCTCGGCGGTGTTGAAGGTGAACGCCGCCAGCATCAGGGCCGCGAGCACCGCCACGCCGCGCCAAGGGGCCGCGCGGCGCGGGACGACCGTGTGCCGCTCGTCTCCCGCTCGCTTCCGCCGCGTCGATTCCGTCGCACCGTCCATGGTCCCACCTCACCAAGCGCGGCGGCTCGTCGCAACGGAGTAACGGTCGTGCCGGTCGTGTCGGTCGTGTCGGTCGTACCGGCCGTGCCGGTCGTGTCGGTCGTGTCGGTCGTACCGGCCGTGCCGGTCGTGTCGGCCAGGGCGTCTGCCTCGGCGGGCGTCCGCCGCTACCGCGCGACGCGGTAGCGGACGTACAGCACCCGTCCTTCGAAGGTGCGGGTGTCGACGAGTTCGAGGTCCACCCTGCGCTCGTCCCTCGGGAAGAACGGGATGCCGCCGCCCACGAGCAGCGGGTGGACGCGCGCCCGGTACTCGTCGATCAGGCCCAGCGCGGCCGCCTCGGCGGCGAGCGTGGCGCCGCCGATGGCGATGTCGCCCTCCCCCGGTTCGGCACGCAGGCGCGCAATCTCCTCCGCCAGGCCGCCGGAGGCCAGGCGGGCATTGCCCTGGACCGTCGTCAGCGTCCGGGAGAAGACGACCTTGGGGAGGGGGTTCCAGAGCGCGGCCCATTCGCGCTCGGCGTCGTCGAAGGTCGACGGGTCGGCGGTCTCCCAGTACAGCATCGTCTCGTAGAGCCGTCGGCCCATCAGGTGGACGTCGACCTCGCGGATCTCGTCGATGAAGGACCGGAAGACCTCGTCGCCGGGGTCCGTCCAGGCGAAGTCGCCGTCGGGTCCCACGATGTAGCCGTCCAGGGAGACGCCCATGGAATAGGTGACGTTACGCATCAGGAGAAGACCGCCTCGGGTATCGGCTCGCCGGTGCGCCGCTGGGGCACGTCACTCCACGAAACCACACCGTCGGGAGATCCTGGGCCCATCGCCCGCCGTGTTCCTCCGCGGTCAGTACCGGTAGTCGGGCCAGTGGGGGTCGTCCCAGCGGGCCGGGCCGGTGACGCCGAGGAGTCGTACGCGGTGGAGGAGGTCCTCGGGTGCGCCGTGGGCGCGGAGGCGGGTGGGCGCGTGGCGGACGAGCCAGGCGGTCAGTTCGGCGTACGTCTCCTCCTCGTCCTCCCAGGTGCTCCAGGGCAGTCGGTCGGCGAGCAGGTCGTGGTCCCAGTGGTCGATGGCCTCGGCGAGGTGCCGGGCCGCCTCGGGGGTGGACGTCGCTTCCCAGGCGGCCAGCCAGGGGGTCAGCGTGCCCGTGGCCTCCGCGGCCACGACGAGGACGTGGTGCGCGGGGACGGCGGGGGCCGGGTCGGTGAGCGTGTGCTCCCACCAGGCGCGCAGGAACGCGTCGACCGCGGCGGTCTGCTCGGCCGGCCAGTTCCGCCAGTCCGCCATGGCGAAGGCGCGGCCCACGCTCTCCAGGTCGGCGTCGGTGTCGACCCGGCCGCCGACGAGGGCGGCGGCGAACTGGGGCAGGATCCGGCGCAGCACGGATCCCCTGTGCGTCCAGTCGGTCGCCTGCCAGGTGCGCCGCAGGAGGTCG
Source organism: Streptomyces sp. NPDC058955 (assembly GCF_042741435.1). NCBI lineage: Bacteria > Bacillati > Actinomycetota > Actinomycetes > Kitasatosporales > Streptomycetaceae > Streptomyces > Streptomyces sp. NPDC058955. Next base: position 45,309 of record NZ_JBHYKM010000029.1, read on the forward strand.
GGGTCCAGTTCCACGTCCGCCGTCTTGAGCCGCGCGAGCTCTTCCGCGCTGCCCCAGTGGCAGACGCAGTTGTCCTCGTCGGGGTGCGCGGTCATGCCGCGGAAGGTGTCGGCCAGCCCGTCGAGGGCCGCCTCCAGCCGGTGCGCCGTCGGGGACGGGGCCGGGGGCGCGGGTCGGTTGCCGGCGGGGGCGGGGTGGTGGGACATGGCGTACGCCTTCGGGGACTCCGGGGGCCTTCGCCCGCCGGAGGTCACCAATCTACCGGCGGGCACGCCGAAGGGCCGCCCCTTTCTTCTCAGGTTCCTCTCGGGGCGGCCCTGGGGCGGGCTACTGGGCGGCGACGGGTGCGTCGAAGCGGACCGAGCGGAGTTCCAGGGTGTCCTTGGCGGGCTTGCCGTGGGCCTTGAGGCGCCACTCGGGGCCCTCGCAGTTCGCGCCGACGTAGACGGTCACGGCGGTGTCGGTGTCGTTGTGCGGGCCGTAGCCGGGGAGTTCGTCGTCCTCGCCGACGGCGTGGAGGTTGATGCACTTGCCGCTGTGCGGGTCGTGCAGGGTGACGGTCTGCTGCTGGCCGAAGCCGTCGACGTACTTGTAGTGGAAGTCGCCCTGGGCGGCCTGGGCCGAACCGGCCGTGGACAGGACGAGGGCGAGGGCGCCGAGCGACGCGCCGAGGGTGCTGCGCAGCTTCATAGCGGGGTGGTCCCTTCAAAAGATGATCAAGGAAGCAGGGGTCACCTTAGGGAGGCGGGACGGGGGCGAATCGATCCGCCGATGCGGCGGGTGTCGCGTGTTGCCGCACCATCACCCGTTCGGCCCCGCCGGAGTGGCGTACGGCGGTACCCGCGACCCGACCAGCGACCCGACCGGCGTCCCGGTCTTCGTCGGACCGACCGTTCCCCTTCCGCCACCGCCCCCGTCGCCGTCTCCGTCGCCGCCCCCGTCACCGTCCATATGAGCGGCGGGGCGGATGTTCCGCGTGTCGACGCGAGCAAGATCCGCTGGCGAAACGTATCTCTCATTCCATGACCCATGACATGGAACACTCGCTGTACGTACACCTGCGCGAACGCTTCGGCGACGAGGCCGGGTGGCCGGAGGCGACCGTGCTGATCGCGCCCTATCTGCGGATCGTGGTGGACGCGCTGGGGCCGGAGGACGCCGTGACGTTCCTGACGGCGGTGCGCGGGGCGCTGGACGAGGAGACCTCCCGGGCAGGAACGATTCACCTGGGGTTCGGCGCGCACCTCTGGTCCCGGCTGGACGCCGTCTCCTGGGACGGTTCGCCGGCCAGGGCCTCGGCCTGGGAGGCGGCACTGGCCATGCACCGGCTGGCGATGCTGATGCCGTCCGCCGGCCTGGCGGAGCTCGTCGACGTCGGCCTGCGGTCCTGCCGGATGCTGCGCGTCCCGGCCGGGCGGTAGCCCCCCTGCCCGCGGCTCCGCCGCCGGAGACACCGGGAGTGCCTGCGGCGGCGGAGTGTGCGCACGGGCCGTGGACGGTCAGCAGAGGATCTGGAAGGGCGCGTGGTCGGCCCCCGTGCCGGGGACGGCGGCGGGCCGGGTGCTGGGCAGGACGGGGCGGCCGCAGGAGACGAAGAGGTCGTCGTAGCGGGTCCGGGAACGGGCCCGGTACGCGGGCGTGGACCGGGCCAGCATGCGGACGACCTCCTCCGCCAGCATCACCTGGTACTGGCACGACTCCTCGTTGAGGACGTTGAGGTCTCCGGTCGCGACGTGGTTCTCCTGGCGGCAGCCCCCGCCGCACAGGTAGCGGGCCCAGCAGCCGCCGCACACCGGGTGCTGGTCGACGGTGCGCCGCCATTCGGGGTGCGCCCGGGTGAGGCCGTGCTCGCCGGTCCCCACGTCGAAGCCCTCGTCGCCGACCAGACGGTGGCACGGGCTGATGCTGCCGTCGGGCGAGTGCGTGTAGTAGGTGCGGCCGCCGGAGCAGAAGGCGAGGGCCGCCGCGCCCTCGGTGATCATCTGCACGGTCCTCTCGTACTCCAGCACCCCCTTGAAGCGGTTTCCGGGGTCGAACAGCTTCGGGTAGTGGACGAGGAAGTCCTTGAACTGCTCGACGATGCCGGGCTGGAGGAAGTGGTTGATGTACCGGATGCCGCCCTGCGGTTCGGACAGCGTGCGGTCGCCGAGGGTGAGGGCGACGGGGACCGTCGTGCCCGCGCGGACCGGGTAGACGCCCGGGTAGATCTGGAAGTGGTCGAAGAGGTCGAGCCGCCAGAGGTCGAGCACGCTGTCCTTGAGGGTGGGTTCGGCCGTGGCGATCGTCATCCGCGCGACGAGCGTGACGGCGTCGCCGCACTCCTCCCGCAGCCGCCGGACGTTGCGGACGATCCTGTCGTACGACCCCTTGCCGTTCTTCGAGGGCCGGTTGGCGTCCTGCACCCGGCGGCCGCCGTCGATCGAGACCGACACGATGAAGCGGTGCTCCCGGAAGAGCTCCACGGTGCCGGGAGGCAGGAGGGTGAGGTTGGTGGAGACGCGGTGCACGAACCGGGTGCCGTCGCGTTCCGTGATCTCGCGGGCGCGGGCGCAGATCCGCTGGATCACGGGGAGGTTAGCCAGCGGCTCGCCGCCGAAGAACTCGAAGCGGACGCGCTGGTCCGGGGCCGCGTGGGTCTCGACGAAGTCGAAGATCCAGGCGATGGAGTGCTCCCCCATCGCCTCGGTGATGCGGCCGTAGTCGCCGCCCTCGGCGAAGCAGTAGGTACAGGCGAGGTTGCAGACGTTGGTGAGGTTGACGTTGACCGCGAAGTCGGCGCCGTCGGAGAGCGCGCTCTCGGCCAGCAGCCTCCTGTGGGTGTCGTCGCCGACTCCGGCGGTCGCCCGCAGCCGGTCCCATGCCTCCCGTTCGGGCGGCAACAGGTGGTCGACGCCGGCTTCCAGGCGCCGGGCGGTGGCGGCCGGGGCGAGCAGCAGCCGGTGGTTGCCGGTGATCAGGACGGCGGCCATGTCCTCGCCACAGCCGTCGCCGTCGCCGTCACCGTTGCTGTTGCTGTTGCTGTTGCTGTTGCCGAGGGGGAGGACGCGGTAGTCCGTGCCGTGTCTCAGGCGCGGTTCCCGGTGGCGGTCGGGCGTGGTCATGGCCGCGTGCCCGGGCGGAAGAGGGGCAGCGGCGAGACGTCGCCGTTGAGGGTGCCCTCGGCCGCCTCCACCGTGGGGAAGTGGGCCCGGTCGAAGACCTGGTGGAGGCTCGACGCGCAGTCGCGCGGTACGGCGACCTGCACTCCGGTCTCGCCGGGCGTGCTCTTGGCCGCGATGGAGCGGAAGCTCTCGTGCGGCGCGAGGTGGACGACCTCCCACGCCGGGTCGGCGGCGGCGTCGCCGTAGCGGCGGGAGTAGGCCCTGACCGGGGTGGCGGAGGTGTTGCGCAGCTGCACGTGGACGGCCCGTACGTCTCCGTGCCAGTCGAACGCGGCGACGGACAGGTCCTCCCCCGGCGGCAGGTCCCTGACCCGCTCGCGCGGGCGGGCGTCCGGCAGCAGGGTGATGCCGGAGTGGCCGCCGCAGCCGGTGCAGAGGGCCTTCGCGTCCACCCCGACGAGGTCGGCGTTCAGTCCGTAGCGGGTGACCTGGAGCCGTCCGCAGTCGCCGCAGCGGGTGTCGGTCGCGGCGGTGTCGTAGACGTTGCCGAGGTAGACGTGGCGAAGGCCCATGTCGAGGGCGGTGCTGCAGGCCTTCTCCAGGCGGTCGACGGGGGTGCGGATCGTCCGCGTCATCTTGTAGTCGGGGTGGAAGCGGACGAAGTGCGTCGGTACGTCGGGGCTCAGGCGCTCGCCGACGAAGGTGGCCATGTCGCGGGCGGTCTTCTCGTCGTCGCTGAGGTCGGTGACCATCAGGGTGGACACCTCGACGTGCTTGCCGGCCCGGAACACCCGCTCCGTTCCTTCGAGGACGGGCTCCAGCCGGCCCTTGGTGATCCTGCGGTAGTACGCCGGGTCGAGCGACTTGATCGACACGGAGAAGATGTCGATGACCGGGAGGAGTTCCTCGATCGCCTCGCCGGTGATGAAGAAGGCGGACTTGTAGAGGTTGACGATGCCGGCGGCCTTCGCGAGCGCGGCGGTCTCCATCACGAACTCGTGCCACACGACCGGGTCGTTGTACGTCCAGGAGATCACCCTGATGCCGTGCCGGACCGCGATGTCCACGACCTCCTCGGGCGTGTAGTGGTGGACGTCCTTGTCCTCCACGTAACGCGCCTGCGAGGTCTTCCAGTTGTGGCAGTAGTCGCAGTTGAGCATGCAGCCGACGTTGCCCATGGACAGGATCCGGGCGCCGGGCGCGTAGTGGAACACGGCCTCGGTCTCGATGGTCTCCTCGGTGGCGTGCACCGAGCGGCCGTAGTTCAGGGTGACCAGCCGCCCGTCCCGGTTCGCGCGCACCCGGCAGAAGCCGTGTTGGCCGGGGCGGATGCGGCAGTTCCTGGGGCTGAGGTGGCAGCGGACGACGCCGCCGTCGAGGCGTTCCTCCAGGCGGGCGGGGCGGGGGTCGCTGTTCCAGGTGGTCGCCGCGGCCGGTGTCGCAGCCTGCTTCGGGGTCGGGGCCGGGGGTGGGGGTGGGATCGGTGTCGGGGTCGGCGTCGGGTTCGCTTCCTGGTTCGGGGTCCTGTTCGTCACATGCTGTCCTTCCGAGAAGGAGGTGACCGGGAGGACGCGGCCCGCACGGCCGGGTGTCCTGGGATGATCCGCCCCAGGAACCCCCGTTATGCCGGATGAGGATTGTTGAACATTCTGAGCCGCGCCTGGCGACGAGCATGACCGAGCCCTGTCTCCGCCGTCAAGAACCCGGACCATGGCGAGCGGGGGTGCGGGCACGGGCCCATCACCCCCTGAAACAGGGCTCTTTCAGTCCCCCGTGAGGCCCCAGAAGCACCACGCGACCGGCCGGCCCCCGGCGTCGTGGACGGCCGCGACGCACCCGGAACCGCGGTCGACCGGCGGGAACCACCCGTCACCGGCCCGCCGGAGAGCCCGCTCGACCGCCTCCCGTACGGGCTGCGCCGTCCCGAACAGCTCGGCCGTCTCGGCCGGTTCGATCACCCGGACGTCGCCGGGCTCCTCCAGGTCCTCCTCGCAGCGGACGACCCGCCGGACGTCCAGCACCGAATGCGCCGGCTCCTCGTCCAGCCGGCCGCTCGCCACGAGGGCCGCCGGCGTCTCGACGCCCCCTTCCCGGTAGTACACGGCGTCGGCGGCGAAGGCCGCTGCGCGCAGCTCGTCCAGTGCCTCCTGCGCATCCGGTCGGTACGGCGTGAAGTACGTCCATCTGCTCGCTCCCATGGGGGTGAACGCTACGCAGGGCGCGGGGCGTTCACCCCACCGCCCCGCCGCAGGCCATGGCTGGGCGGCGGGGCGGCCGGGCGTCACGCGACGGCGGTGCCGTCCAGTTCGACCAGCTGGCCGGGGATCGCCAGGCGCGTCACCCCGAGCATCGTGGTGGTGGGTGCCACCCGCGCGGCGCCCAGCCGGGCCGCGAGGACGCCGTAGTGCCGGAAGAGCAGGTCGACGTCGGTCGTGTAGACGTTGAGGCGGACGAGGTTCGCGAGGGTCATGCCGGCCCCGGCGAGGACGGCCTCCACGTTCTCGACGCTCAGCGCCAACTGGGCCGCCATGTCGCCGTCGTGGAGGGGTTCGCCCTTCTCGCTCATCGCGGTCTGGCCGGAGATGTACAGGGTGCGCGTCTCGCCGGTGACGACCTCGCCCTGGTTGAAGCCCTTCTCGACCGACCACGTCACCGGGTTCACCGGGGTGCGTTCCACAGCCATGTCGGCTCCGTTCCTCTCGTGTCGACCGCTCTCGTGTCGACGTGTCCCGACTGGTGGGTGTGCGGACGTCCGTCGGCTCGGCGGTCGCCGGCCTCGACGTCATGTGCGGGAGCCTGCCAACGCATCACGACATCCTTCGTCATGTATTCCGGTACGTTCTCCGCATGCGCGCCGACCGGCTGGTCTCCCTGGTCCTTCTGCTGCGCCGGCACGGCCGGCTGACCGCCGACGTGCTGGCCCGCGAGCTGGAGGTGTCCACGCGGACGGTGCTGCGCGACATCGAGGCGCTGTCCGCGGCCGGGGTGCCGGTCTACGCCGAGCGCGGGCGGCACGGGGGCTTCTCGCTGCTGCCAGGGTTCCGGACCGAACTGACCGGGCTGAACCACGAGGAGGCCCTCGCCCTGCTGACGGCCGGGTCGGGGCGCGGGGAGCAGGTGTTCGGGCTCGGTTCGGCCCTCGCCTCGGCGATGCGGAAGGTGGTCGACGCGCTGCCCGAGACCCACCAGGCCACCGCGAGCGACGCGGCGCGGCGGTTCCTCGTCGAGCCGGAGACGGACCTCCTCGCCCGCCGGCCGGTCACCGACGAGGTCCCGGGCACCACGATGGGCGAGGTCCGGCGCGCCGTGCTCGCCGGGCGCAAGCTGCGCATCCACTACGCGGCCACGGGCCAGGCCGCGCGGTGGCGCACCGTGGACCCGATCGGCCTGGTCACCGTGCGCGACCGGGCCTATCTGCTCGCCACGCGCTCCGGCGAGGACCGGACGTACCGGCTGTCGCGGATCCTGGCCGCCGAGGAGCTTCCCGAGCAGGCGGAGCGGCCGGGCCAGGTCGATCTGGACCGGATCTGGCGGGACCGGTCGGCGCGGTTCCTCTCCGGCGGCGACCACGTCACCGTGCTCCTGCGGATGGCTCCGGCCCGGCGGGAGGAACTGCTGGACACGGTGCTGGCCGTCCGCGCGGAGGAACCCGACGCGGACGGGTGGCTGCGGCTTCAGGTGGTCTTCCAGGACGCCCGGCACGCCGAGTGGGCGCTCTGGCGGCTCGGCACGGACGCGGAGGCGCTGTCGCCGCCGTCCCTGCGCGGCTCGCTGCGCGAGCGGGCCGCCAGGGTCGCGGACCTCTACGCGTCCTCGTGAGGCGCCGCCCTCACGGCGTGGGGAGCCACTCCAGGGACTGGCCGTGGGGGCCGGTGCGTGCGAGGGGCCGCTCGTTCAGGGCGAGGGTGAAGAGCAGGCCGTCGGGGTCCGGGAGGGGCGGGAGGCGGCGGTCGACGGCGGGCAGGACGCCGGGGGCCTCGTTCGAGATCCAGGGGCAGGCCAGGTCCCGCATGGTGGCGGCGAAGGACGCGCGCTTCTCCGGCGGGAGGTAGGCGAGGACCGCGCTGTGGAGGACGACCGGGGTGGCGCCCGCGGGGGCGGCCGCCACCAGGTCGCGGATCGTCGCGTCGAGGTCGCCGCGGACGAGCGTCGGGGGCTCGGCGCGGGCCACGCTCACGGCGTTCCGGAGGCGGGCCAGCCGCTCGTGCTGTTCGGGCCAGACGAGGCACTCCAGCCAGCGGACGTCCTGCGGGTCGGCCACGTCCAGCGGGTTCAGGTCGACGCCGGCCCGCCAGACGACCTCCGGCAGCCGCTCGGGCGGCGGCACGGGGCCGGTCGTGGCGCAGTCCAGGACGACCGGGCTGTCCGCGGCGCCGAACACCGCCCCGCCGTCGTAGCGGTAGCCGTAGCGGTCCGGGTAGAGGCAGAGGCCGGCCGAGGCGCCGACCTCGATGAGCGCCAGCGGCTGCGGCAGGCGGGCCAGGACCGGGAGCAGGACGGCGCAGCGGGCCGCCTCGTTGGTCTGGGTCCGCCGCTCCAGCATCGTGTCCCGTACCCGGGTCCAGTGCGTGGCGGTCCAGGTGCGGAAGGCGGTGTAATCGCCGTCCAGCGGGCCGTCCAGGAAGCGGACGGCGGCCAGCAGCAGGTTGGGCTGCCGCCGCTCGCCGGGGAGTTCGTCGATCAGGGCGAGAAGGCCGGGGTCGTCGGCCACTCCCCCGGCGAGCCGTTCGTACGACGGGGAGTGCCCGCGTGCCTCTCGCGCGGCGAACCGCCGGTACCGCGCCGCCGTCTCGCTCCCCATCCGCCTCACCGCGCCTTTCGTCCCGTCGCTGTCCGCCGTCCGTCCGCCCTGCGGCCGACGATCCGATGATCATGCCAGCTGCCTCCTCGGCGGGGCAGGATGACGGTGGTCGGCGTGAGGTGGGGGGAGGTCGGTGCGGGGTGGAGGTCAGGGACGCGGCGCCTGACGAGGCGGAGGCGCTGAGCGGGCTGGTGCTGCGGTCCAAGGCGTACTGGGGATATGACGCCGCGTTCCTCGCGGCGTGCGCTGATGAGCTGCGGATACGCGCCGAGGACGTCGAGGCCCGGCGGATCGTGGTCGCGCAGGACGAGCGGGCGCGCGTGCTGGGGGTCGCCTCGCTGGAGGGGGAGCCTCCGACGGCGTCGCTGGGGCTGCTGTTCGTGGAGCCGGCGGCCATCGGGCGCGGGGTGGGGCGGCTGCTGTACCGGGAGGTGGTGCGGCGGGCGGCGGAGCTGGGCGTGCGCCGGCTGGTGATCGACGCCGATCCGCACGCGGCCGGGTTCTACCGGGCGATGGGGGCCGTGGCCCGGGACGACCCGTCCGAGGCGCGGGAGTTGGTGCCGTTCGAGGTGGCGCCCGTCCCGCTGCCGGAGTGGGCGCGGGCGTGGACGGGCGGCGCGCGGGCCGTGCACCTGGGCAACGTGGCGGATTTCCACGCGCAGTTCGGCGACGGCGCGGTGGATCGGGAGCGGCAGGCCGCGGCCGGTCACTACGCCTGTCTCGCCGCCTTCTCCAGTCCGGCCCCGGCGGTGCTGGTGCTGCCGCGTGTCGTGCCGCGCGGCTGGATCGAGCTGGTCGGCCACCAGTTGGGCTGGCCGGAGGTGGAGGTGTACGACGGCCTGGCGGCGCCGGGTGGGAGCGGGCTCGTCGACGCGCTGCGGGGGCGGCCCGCCCTCGTGGCGCGGCTGGCGGAGACCGGGCTGCCGTGGGTGGCGTGGGGGCGCACCCGGGCGCTGGGCGAGCTGACGGGACGGGCGCTCGGCGAGGACGAGCTGCGGTACGAGTCGAAGTCCGCGGCGCACGAGCTGTTCGCGCGGGTCCTCGCGGCCGGAGCCCATCCCGGGATCGTGCTGCCCGGCCAGTGGCGGGCCCGGACCCGCCGGGAGGCGGCCCGGCTGCTCGCGGCCCGGGCACGGGCGGGAGAGACGACCGTGCTGAAGTCCGAGCACGGCGTGGGCGGCTCCGGCACCGTGATCGTCCCGCCCCGGGGGGTCCGTGCGGCGGGCGGGGCGCGGGCCGTGCTGCGCCGGCTGCCGCGGGGGCCGTTGCTGGTGGAGGAGTACGTCGCGGGGCCGGAGCGGGCGGCGGACGGTCCGCGCGATCTGACCTTCGACGGGTTCGTGGACGCCGGCGGCCGGGTGCGCGTGGTGGGCGGGGCGGTGATGGAGGTCCGGGACGGCTGCTACGCGGGGGCCACCGTGGGGCCTTCGGTGGTGCCCGCGTGGGCGGAGCGGCCGCTGCTCGCGTTCGGGCGGGCCGTGGGGCGCGAGCTGGCGGCCTCGGGGTATCGGGGCTGGTTCGACGTGGACTTCGTGGCCGACGGGTCCGGGCGGCTGGCGCCGACGGAGACGAACCTGCGGCTGACCGGCCCGTCGGCGGCCTTCATGGTGGCGGCCCGGCTCGACGCGCTGCGCGGCGCCGGGCACCTCGTACGGATCGTCGACCGCGTCGAGCTCGGGGCGCGCCTGCCCGAGGCGCAGTTCGAGGAGCTGTGCCAGGAACTCGCCGGGCGGTGCGACGCGTGGGGAGCCGTGTTCGTCCCGGCGATCCCGACCGGCGCCTTCGAGCCGGCGCCCTGGCTGGGATTCCTGGTCGCGGCGCGCGACCAGGCGGTACTGGACGCGGCCGAGGCGCTGGTCAGGGCCGAGGCCCGGCGCGTCGGGGCGGACTTCGCCGGGCTGGAGGACCAACGGTCCCACAGGTGATCATCCGTCAGGAGGACGTGGTCTCGCCGTCCTTGGGTTTGCTCAGGGCGTACAGGGCGACGATGCCGGCGGCGAGCATCAGCGGGACGTTGAAGGCGTAGACGAGCGCGGCCTGTTGGGGCCAGTCGTTCTTCGCCGCCAGGCGGTAGAAGTTGTCCTGCGGCCACCACGCCATCAGGAGGTACGCCACCGCCAGGTGCGCGAGCGACGTCAGGGGCCGGCCCTGTCCGCGGCGCCGCATCGTCGGGCGGGCGAAGAGGAGGAACATCGCTCCGGCGCCGAACGCCAGCCACTCGAAGACGTACAACAGGCCGAACAGTCCTGACCAGGGTGACGGCACCCCGGTGAGGTCGGTGGAGCCGGGCCACAGGACGTCCGTGAGGAGGAGGGCGATGATCCCGAACGCCACCGTGCCCCAGGCGACGCCGCACGACGCCGGGGCGTCGGCGCCTCCCGTGCCTCCGGCCTTCGCCGTCCGTGCCGGTCCCCCGGACCGCACGGGGAGGGGCAGGGCCGAGCGGTCCTCCTGTCCCGCCCGGTTGCGCGGCAGGCTGCGGACGCGGACGACGGCCTGCGGCATGTGCTCCTGGGGCACCTTGCCGGCGAGGTGGGTCCGCAGCTCCTCGACGCCGGGCCGTTCGGCGGTTCCCGACGGCTGGACCGGGGGCGTCACATAGGCGACCAGGCGGCGCGCGCCGCGCCTGCCCCGCGCGTCCGGCGCGCCGTCGACGCCGGTGACGACGACCGCGCCGACGCCCTCGTGTCCCCGGATCGCGGCTTCGACCGCGTACGGATCGAGGCTGCGGCGGCCCGGCAGGGTGACGCGGTCGCGGACGCGGCCCGTGAACTCCAGGAGGCCGTCCTCGCGGAGCCGGCCGAGGTCGCCGGTGGGTATCGGTGCGCCGCCGCCCGGGGGCGTGAGGTGGATCTCGCCCGCGACGACCTCGGCGGTGCAGCCGGCGAACGGGACGCCGAGCAGGGTGTGGCCCTCCGGGGAGTCGAGCGGGCCGCGCAGGTGCGGGATCTCCAGCCAGGTGCCGGTGCCGGCCGTCTCGGCGAGGCCGTAGACGTGGAGCACGCGGGCACCGGGGCGGAGCAGCGCCTGCAGGGCCGCCTGTTCGTCGAGGTGGAGGCGGTCCCCCGTCACGGCGAGCAGCCGCAGGGTGCGGAGGGCGGGGTACGGGTCGCGCCGGGCGGTCGGGCCGCTGCCGGGGCGGGGGGCGCGGGCGAGGAGTTCCGCGGCGCGGTCGGGTCCCGCGTACAGGACGGTGACCCGCTCGCCCTCCACGACGGCCGGGAGGTCGCCGATGGCGCCCGCCCTGCGGGGTGCGGCGGCGGGCAGGACGAGCGTCCCGCCGGAACAGAGCGCGCGGGTCCATCCGGTGGCGAAGCCGGTGACGTCCGCCCCGGTGGCGATGAGGTGGCGGTCCTCCGGCGTCACGCGCGTCACCTCGGCCCAGCCCTCGTAGGCGGCGAGCAGCAGGTCGTGCGTGAGGGGGACGGCGCGCGGCTCGGCGGCGGCGGTGAACAGGCGGGCCGCGAGGGGGCCGGGGGCGGGCAGGGGCTCGGTCCCGGAATCGGCCTCCGTGCCGGCTTCCGTCTCGGTCTCCGTGCCGAGGAGGACGACCGGCAGGCCGTCTCCGGTGTCGAGGGCCGCTCGGTCGGCGGTCCGGGTGAGCAGGGCGAAGGGTTCGACGGCGGCGAGCTGCCGTCGCCCCACGTGCGGGTGTTCCGCGTCGAGGACGGCGTACGCGCCGCCGGCCTTGAGGACGGCGAGGATCGCGACGACCAGCGAGGTCCGGTCGGAGACGCCGACGGCGACGAGGCCGCCGGGCGGCAGTCCTGCGGCCCGGAGGTGGCGGGCGAGCCGGGTGGCGCGTGCGTCGAGTCGCGCGTAGGTCAGTCGCCGGGGGCCGGTGACGAGGGCGTCGGCCCCGGGGGTGGTCCGGGCCCAGTGTTCGAAGCGATGCAGGACGGTGTCGGCGGTGGTCCCGGTGTGGCGACCGGAGTCGGATCGCTGCGTCATGGGTCGATGATGACACCCGCGCCGCCGGCGGCGAGATCCTCTCAACGCCCTTTCTGTATACGGTTCTTCGCGGTCCGGTACGCGCTCGGGCCGCGTCCGGTGTGGCGGACGAAGAGGGCGGTGAAGGTTCCGGGGTCGCGGTAGCCGACGTCGGCGGCGATGGCGGCGACGGTTCTGTCGGTGGTCTCCAGGAGGTGCCGGGCGCGGCGTACGCGTGCGGCGTGCAGGTGGGCGAGGGGGGTCCGGCCGGTCTCGGCGCCGAAGCGGCGCAGCAGGGTGCGGGTGCTGACGCCGAACTCCCGTGCCAGGGCGGGGAGGTCGTAGCGGGCGGCGAGGTTCTGGTCGAGCCGGCGCATCACGCCGGCCGAGAAGGCGTGGCCCGTCGCGGGGAGGAGGTCCGTGTCGACGTAGGGGGTCTGGGTGGCGCGGGTGTCGTCGAGGAGGGCGACGCGTGCGGTGCCGCGGGCGATCCGGGGGCCGTCGTGGTCGCGGACGAGGCGCAGGGCGAAGTCGTACATGGCGCTGAAGGCGGCGGTGGTCGTCACGCCGCGGTCGGTGACCACCAGCTTCTCCTGGCGCATCCGGACGTCGGGGTAGCGGCGGGCGAAGCGGTCGGCGTACAGCCAGCTGGTGGTGGCCTCGCGGTCGCGGAGCAGGCCGGCCTCGGCGAGGAGGTAGGCGCCGACGCAGATCGACACGACGGCGGTGCCCGCTTCCGCGTGGGCCCGGATGGCGGCGGTCTCGGGGGCGAGGCGGGCGAGCGCGGCGTCCAGGTCGAGGGCGGGCGTGAGGGCGAAGCCGGGCACGACGAGGACGTCGGCGGGGCGGATCGCCGAGACGTCGACGCGGGAGCCGCCGGAGGCGAGGACGCGTCGGCGCGGCGAGACCACACGGGTGTCGTACGCGGGCTCGGTCCGTCCCTGGGCGGCGGCGACGTGCGCGGCCATGGTCAGGAGGTCGGGCACGCCGAAGACCTCGGAGGCGAAGCAGCCGGGGTAGGCGAGCACGCTCACTCGCAGGGGACTCACGTGGTGCCTCCGGTGGACGGCGGGGTGGGCGGGTGCGGTGGCGGGATCGCCCGGAGAGTCGGCGATATCGCCGGTTCTCCGGGGCCCGGGGTCCCATCATCCTGCCCGTATGGGAAGCACACACAGGCAGGACGACGATCCGCTGGACGACTTCGAGCGCAGGGAGGTCGTGGTGGACGGCGTGGGCAAGCGCGTGTACGTCTCCGGGGCCGGGCCGGCGGTGGTGATCATGCCGGAGATGCCGGGGATCAGCCCGGACGTGGCCCGGTTCGCGCGGTGGGTCCGGGAGGCGGGGTTCTCGGTGTACCTGCCGTCGCTGTTCGGCGTGGACGGGGCCTATCCGCGGGCCGAGGCGGCCGGGACCGTGGTGCGGCGGGCGTGCGTCGCGGCCGAGTTCCGGGCGTTCGCGGGCGGCGGGACCAGTCCGGTGGTGGCGTGGCTGCGGGGGCTCGCGCGGGTGGCGCACGCCGAGCGGGGCGGGCCGGGGGTCGGTGCGGTCGGGCTCTGTTTCACCGGGAACTTCGCGCTGTCGATGACGCTGGAGCCGGTGGTGGTCGCGCCGGTGGTCAACCATCCGTCGCTGCCGCTCGACGATCCCGCGGGGCTCGAACTGGGCGAGGACGACGCCGCGGCGGTGGCCGAGCGGGTGCGGCGGGACGGGCTGAAGGTGCTGGCGTACCGGTTCGAGAACGACCGGTGGTGCACGGGACGGCGGTTCGCCGCGTACCGGGCGCTCCTCGGTGACGCGTTCGACGGGCGGGTGCTGCCCGACGGGGCGGCGAACGCGGATCCGCCGCCGTTCTTCCGCGAGGTCGTCGGGTGCGCGCACAGCGTCGTCACGGCCCATCTGGTCGACGCCGCCGGTCACCCCACCGTGCGCGCCCGGGACGAGATCATCGCCTTCCTGGCGGAGCGGCTGGCGTTGCCCTCGAACGCGCCCATTGCACCGTAGCGTTGCGTTCGAATGCCGCTCATTGCATCAATTTCCTTCATTCACCAGGGACTTCTTCTTCTCGCGGTTGACCCATCTCTGAACGCAACGTAGCTTTCGGGAATCGTCAACCACGTCATTGCGCGAGAAGAGGAACGGCCATGAGCGAATCCCTCCACACCGTCGCGGCCATGCCCACGGAGCGTCGGCCCGGGTGCCCGTTCGACCCGCCGGCCGAGCTGGTCGAGGCCCGCGGGCACGGGCCCATCGTCCGGCTCACCCACCCGGGCGGCATGCCCGGCTGGCTGATCACCGGTTACGACCTGGTGCGGTCGGTCCTGGCGGACCCGCGCTTCAGCTCGCGCAAGGACCTGCTGAACGTGGTCGACTTCGAGATTCCGCCGGCGCCGCCGGGCGAGTTCCTGCTCATGGACGACCCGGAGCACAGCCGCTACCGGAAGCCGCTGGTGGGCAAGTTCACCGTGCGGCGGATGCGGCTGCTCACCGAGCGGATCGAGCAGGTCACCGCCGAGTGCCTGGACGCCATGGCGGCGGGCGGCTCGTCGGCGGACCTGGTGACCGCGTTCGCCAAGCCGATCCCGACCATCGTGATCTGCGAGATCCTCGGGGTGCCGTACGAGGACCGCGCCTCCTTCCAGCAGCAGATCGACACCTTCATGGGCGGGGAGGTGAGCGACGAGGAGCTGATCGCGGCGTACACCGCGACGCAGGAGTACCTGGCGCAGCTGGTCGCCGCCAAGCGCGCGAACCCCACCGACGACGTGCTCAGCGAGCTCACGGAGAGCGATCTGACCGACGAGGAGCTGAAGGGAATCAGCCTGATCCTGCTGGCCGCCGGGTTCGACACCACCGCGAACATGCTGGCGCTGGGGACGTTCGCGCTGCTGCGGCATCCGGAGCAGCTGGCCGCCCTGCGCGAGGACCCCTCGCTCACCGACGGGGCGGTGGAGGAACTGCTGCGGTACCTGAGCGTCGCGAAGACGTTCATGCGGACGGCGCTGGAGGACGTCGAGGTCGGCGGGCAGACCATCGAGGCCGGCACGACGGTGGTGCTCTCGTACAACACGGCGAACCGCGATCCGGAGCGGTTCGCCGACCCCGATGTGCTGGACATCCGGCGCCCGTTCGACGGGCACCTGGCGTTCAGTCACGGCATCCACCAGTGTCTCGGCCAGCAGCTGGCGCGGATCGAGATGCGGGTGGCGTTCCGCGCGCTGCTCGACCGCTTCCCCTCGCTGCGGCTGGACGTGCCGGCGGAGGAGGTCCCGCTGCGCCCGGAGACGGCGGACATCTACGGGGTGAAGAGCCTCCCGGTCGCCTGGGACGAGAAGTGACGGGGGCGGCGGGGGCCGTGGGGCTGAGCGTCGACCGGGAGCGCTGCATCGGCGCGGGGATGTGCGCGATGACCGCGCCCGCCGTCTTCGACCAGGACCCGGACGAGGGGGGGGGGGGGGGGCTGGGGGGGGGGGACAGCGCCGCCCGCCCGCCGGTGGGCGCCGGGGGCGGGGGGCCGGGGGCCGCCCCGCGGCGCGCGC